>CANSYV010000132.1 GCA_947651335.1 uncultured Lachnospiraceae bacterium | reverse complement strand
ATAGAGCAGAAAAACAGAAGAAATAATTGAATTTATATGAAATACAATGAGAGAATCAGGGAAATTCGGGAGGAACGTTTCCTGACACAGCAAAAGGTAGCCGACCTGCTTCATGTGGGCCAGCGGACTTATGCAGACTATGAATCCGGAAAGATCAGGATTCCCATTGACAACATTATGATTCTGGCCAGATTTTATAATGTATCCATGGATTATATTACAGGGGCCAGCAATGTCAGAACCAAATATCCGAAGGAATAGGCAGCCACATTTAACATTTCCATTATGCAGCTGCCATTTTTTCACCTTTTCTTCGCGTTCTCAGCCAGATATCTATCCATCCGCCCAATCACTGCCCGCAGCTCTCTTTGCAGATTCGTCAGATAATATCCGGCGGCGTTGGAAACCAGGGCGGCTTCCTTTTTTGGGGTTTTGCTGTATGTATGCTCTGACATATTCAGGATGTGCAGCAATGACTTCTGGTTATATTCCAATTCCAGTAAATCCCGCATAATTTCATACAATTCTTCCATTTTCCTGTACTCCTTTCTATCTTCCGTCCTGTACTTCTTTCCCGTATTTTCTTGATCCTACTAAAAATTTTTATACCATGCAAAAAATAGATACAAAAATAAATACAAAAATTCTTAAAAATAATTCTGGAGAGATTCTGGAAAGAATTTACGTAAAAAAGTGTTATTGTTCACTCTTTGTTGCACTCTGCCCGGGAATCATGTACAATAGGAGCTATGAAGTATATTGTTTTTGATTTGGAATGGAATCAATGTCCGGGAGGGAAGCAGGAAGAGGATGTGCGCCTGCCCTTTGAGATTATTGAGATCGGTGCGGTGAAACTGAATAGCAGCCGGGAAATCGTGGATGAATTCCACGGCATTGTTAAGCCACAGGTATACCATTGGATTCACAGCCATACCCGTGAGATTATTCACATGGATTACAGGAGTCTGGCCAATGGGATGCCGTTTCCGGACCTGGTTTACCGATTTTTCCAGTGGTGTGGAGGGGATTATCGATTTTGCAGCTGGGGAAACCAGGACTTGCTGGAGTTACAGAGGAATCTAAAGTACTATGACATGGAAGAAATGCTGCCTGGGCCTATAGAATACTATGATATACAGAAATTATTTAATTTGCAGTATGAGGATGATTCATCGCGCAAATCTCTGGAATATGCCGTTGACTTTTTGAAAATCAAGAAAAACGAGACGTTTCACAGGGCTTTGGCGGATGCACGCTATGCGGCAAAAATATTTGGGAAAATTGAGGAGGAATGTATACACAGGAATTTTTCCATTGATGTATATCAGAATCCAAAGTGCAAGAATGAAGAGATTCATATATATTATGAAGATTATGAAAAGTACATTTCCAGAGAATTTCAGAGCAAGGAAGCCGCTACCGGGGACCGGGAGGTGAGCAGCACCCGCTGTCCTCTGTGCCATAAACCGGCTAAGAAGAAGATTCGATGGTTTTCTGTGAATTCCAGGAATTATTTCAGTGTTTCCACATGCCCGGAGCACGGATATTTAAAGGGCAAAGTGCGGATGAAGAAGACGGATGAGGGAAAGTTTTATGCTGTGAAGACAGTTTCTCTTACAGACGCAAATGACGCAAAGAAGATCCGGGAAAAGAAGGAACTTCTCTGCGCCAAAAGACGGCTCCATAAAAAATCAACGTAATAATTGTTTCAGCAGTGGGTTTTCGTATTGATAGGAATGCCCCACATATTGTCCGTTATAATAATACATGCTCGCAATGCGCCATGGGCCGGCTGTGTTCGGTTCCATGGCTGTTTTTTCGGTTAAATCAGATGTGGAGGCCTCCTGGGGCAGCAAAACCTTTCCCGGTGAGTGTGTCTCAGTCCATTTGGCATTTTTCCAATGGTAAAGCAGGTATTCCTGGCTGATGAGGGGGATTTCAAAGTCCACCGGGGGCTTCTGCTCAGTCTGTGTCCAGAAGAAATTGGTGAATCCGTAATCCAGGATAGCGCCGGTATCCGCGTAGATGGGAGTTCCGTTTGTTTTCAGGTCCACACACACGAAGGTACGGTTGTCCCGCTGGGCAAAGGTGACCAGTGTGTTCAATGCCTGGTCGGTAAATCCTGTTTTTCCGCCCTGGCACCCGTCGTAGAACATGGAACTGTTTGATAACAGCTTATGATTGTTTACCAGATAGCGGGCTTCTTCCTGCAGATTCGTGGGAGGAATCTCATGTTCCGCAGTACCTGCAATCTTTCGAAATGTGGGATTTTGATAGGCGGCTCTGGCAATCAGCGCCATGTCGTAGGCTGTGACGTAATGATTTTCATCGTGCAGTCCGTGGGGGTTGACGAAATGAGTGTCCTGGCATCCCAGCTCTTGGGCCTTTTCGTTCATCATTTCCACGAATGCTTCCACAGAGCCGGCCACATGTTCCGCAAGGCCCATGGCCACTTCGTTGGCGGAGGCCAGAAGCAGGCCGTATAAGCTCTCCTCTACAGTGAGCTGTTCTCCCGGGGTAATGCCGATATGGCTGCTGTCCGGTTCAATGCCATAGACGGCGTTTTCCGAGAAAGTGACCACATCAGAGAGTCTGGCATTTTCTGCTGTGAGTAATGCGGTCATGATTTTCGTTATACTTGCCGGATACTGTCTTTGGCGGATGTTTTTTTCGTAGAGACAGATTCCGCAGTCCACATCCATCAAGATTGCTGACTCTGCCTGCACCTGGGGGCCCTGAGGCCATCCGGGAATTTCGTTGGATTCAACAGGCAGGTAGTAGGAGGGCGGGAAGGGGTCCGGCGTGGGTTCTGCCGTGTCAGAAGATACGCTGGGGTCCTGAATGGTGCTTGAGGAGACAGCAGCACTGTCCAGGGTATCTGCTGGCATGATATGTTCTTCGTCCTGGGCATAAATGTCTGCAGGCAGACCCAGGCGCAGACCCAGAGACAGTGCCAGCAGCGCCAATGGAATCCTGCGGGGGATATCCGCCGTTTTCGCCCTTCGCCAGAAGAATCCCGCAAAGCGGGATTCCCTTTTATTCTTCCGTATTCTCTGTTTCATTTTCGTCCTCATCTGCAAGGATACCCTCTTTTCCGTCGGAAGAACCGGCTACGGTATTGACTTTTGCGTTTTCTATAATATAGTCCATGACTCTGGTAAGGGCTACGGTTTCCTTCACGGTGTCCTCTCCATACTGTTCAATCATGTCATCCAGGCTCATGCCGTAGTCTTTTTCCATCTTTGCGACAGCTTCCTGGCATCCCTCGTCCTCCAGGGAAAACCCTTCTTTATCCATGATTGCCTGTACAACCAGGTTCTGTTTGAGCTTATACTGGGCGTACTGCTTGCTTTCTTCTTCCAGCTGTTTCTTGGTTATGTTCTGCGCTTTTAAAAATTCTTCTACAGACTGTCCCATCTGGTCCGCGTAGGATTTGATGGAGTCATTATATTCCTCCAGAGCGGTGTCCAGGTCTTTGTCAGGATATTCTTTCACATTACTGTTGGTGAGAACCTGATTCCACGCCTCATTTTTAACATTGGAGTCCGCGCTGAACAGATTGCTTGCCTCCAGATCCTCCCGGATGCCCTGTTTGTATTCTTCTGTGTTTTCGTATTCGCTGTTGTTTTTTACCCATTCGTCTGTGAACTCGGGAACCCGCTTGATGGCGTTCACTGTCACGGTAAATACCACATCCTGCCCGGAAAGATCCGGGTCAGTATAATCTTCAGGGAAGGTCAGGTTCAATTCCCGGGTTTCTCCCTTTTTCGCGCCGATGAGTCCGTCTTCGAATCCATCAATAAAACTTCCGCTTCCCAAAGTCAGGTCATAGTCATCAGCTGTGCCGCGGTCAAATGCCACACCGTCCTGCGTGCCTTTGTAATTGATATTTACCACATCACCGCTGGCCGCCTGGGCTTCCGGGTCTTCCACCTCCACAGTGGAGCTGTTCAGTATGATGCTCAGCTGGTATTCCACCTGGTCATCTGTTACATCTTCAATAGTTTTGTCCACCGAGAGACCTTTATATTCGCCTAATTCTACGATTTTGGCCACTTCCTTTTCGGATGTGGAGACAAGTCTGCCCTCGAAAGCGGGGGAAGATGCCTTGTTTGCTGATTTGTCGGAAGACGAATCTTTGCCGCCGCAGCCCACAGCCGTACAGGCTATGCACAGAGACAGAAGTAACATACATAATTTTCGTTTCATAATAATCTCCTCGTTTGCTTGCTTAATCAATTTTGTAATAATATTTTCCCCAGTATGTACATTGGTTATTCTTAGCACACAAGAACTGGGCGGGCAGGCTCAGCCCATAGGCGGCACCGGTGTGGGCCGGGCGGGGTCAAACACGGATGACGCGTCAAAAAGGTCCGCCAGCAGTTCGGGATGATAGTACATCCGGTAGCCGTCCAGATTTCTGCGGCCCATGCGCAGATAATTATCGCGGAACTGTACCCAGTACTGGCTGGAGTCTACGTTGCAGTAGTAGTCAAATCCCTGGCTTTTCAGGTAATCAAACTTATCTCCATAGTAATCTTCAGCGCCGCAGATATCTGATCCGAAGGCAAATATAATGATGTCCGTACCGCCTATAATGGGCGACACGTAGGACAGCCACTTCTGAGTGTCTGTCTGCAGATTTTCCAGAGTGCACTGGCCCACATTGATGTGGCCCCATGTATGGCTGGCAAATTCCCACCCGTCTTCCCGGAGAGCCTGCGCTGTTTCTGTGGCCTGTGCCACCTGCTGGTCATAATCAAAGTCCGGATTTTCGTCCAGATATTTGATCTGATTTTCGTCCAGTTCTTCCCGGGTCTGATAGGCAATGTCTGTATAATAACCCAGCACGCCGTTGTATCCGGTCAGGGCCAGGATGCCTTTGGCACCCCGGTAGGAAAAATCAGGATGCTCTTCCACAAAGCGGTCGATTAATGGAACCATATCGTAGTCACCCACAACTACTTTTCCGTCAGCCTGGACGTATTCGTTTTTGATATCCCCGTTTTTGTCTACAATCAGTTTACGGGCACAGCCGTCACCATCCATGTAGTGATAATAACTCACATCGTCCTGGGAGAGTACAAATGGCTGTTTGCCGGGAGGAAGCAGAATCTCCCCCTTTTGCATGGTGTGGTTTCCGGCCTGGTCGGTGTTTACCGATGCCATATCTTTCAGGCTGACCATGACGAATCCCTTTTCGTACATGGCCTGTGTGATTTTATTAAATTCATCTACAGTGGTCATGACCTGATTGTAACCGCCTTCT
>CANSYV010000131.1 GCA_947651335.1 uncultured Lachnospiraceae bacterium | reverse complement strand
GACACGATATTCGTGAGACGCTTATTCCTCTTAAATTTCCCGGCAGTTTCCCTATATTCTTCTGCCCCCGCAATTTCCAGAGAATCAAACAGCCCGCTGGCATCCACACCTTTGCCAAAATAAGCCGCCACCATATTGGCCATGACCGTTTTCCCGAACCTGCGGGGCCTTGTAATGCAGATGTGCTGATTTCCCTGGCGGGCCAGCGGAATCAATTCCAGAAGCAGTTTCGTCTTGTCCACAAAATAAGGGCTCTCCACCTGGCTTTTATATAGAACATAACTATCAGCAGTATTCAAGTACATGGCCATACGTTAAGCCTCCTGCAGTTCATGATAATAAGGACAAATATCCTCATAATGCCCGTCCGGCATGCGAAACCCCCGGGGAATCACCCCCAGCTGCACAAACCCCAGCCGCTCATATAAATGGCGGGCATGAATATTTCCTGCCACCACCGCGTTAAACTGCAGGATGCCAAACCCATGGGCTTTTCCCTGCCTGAGACAGTCCCTCACCAGTTTCTCACCCATGTGCTGTCCCCGGCATCTTTTGTCCACTGCGAAACTGGCATTGCAGATGTGCCCGCACCGCCCCTCGTTATTGGGATGCAGAATATATAATCCGCGGATTCCCTCCGGGGCGGCGGCAACGGCACAATAAGTCTGGGAGGCGAAGAATTCCCTTCCTGTCACCTGATTCAGGCACTCCTCCTGAGGAAAGGCATTCCCTTCCTCCACCACCTGATTCCAGATGGCAATCATCTCTCCCAGATCCTCTGGCCGGTATTTTCTGATTTGAATGTCCATTTTCTCAAACCCACTCCTTCGTATGAACCAATATCCGTATCTCCTGTCCATTCTCCAGTGTGCTCTAGAGCGTGTCTCTATGGTTCCTTATCTCCCAAACTCCGACAGGACAAGCCCGTCGTTTCTGTCCAGGGTCATCCCCACACTCCAGGCATTGACAAACAGCAGCAGGGGATTTCCCTTCAGATCCGTAACCTTTTTCATATCAGAAGTGCCCACTATCTTTTTCACATCCACCTCATCTGCATTGGCGATCCAGCGGATGTGTTCATAGGGCAGATTCTCCAGAATAATCTCCACATTGTATTCGCTGTGGAGACGGTATTTGAGCACATCAAACTGCAGAACGCCCACCACGCCCACAATCACTTCCTCCATGCCGGAGTCCAGCTCCTGGAAGATCTGAATGGCCCCTTCCTGGGCGATCTGGTTGATTCCCTTGGTAAACTGCTTTCTCTTCATGGTATCCACCTGCCGCACCCGTGCAAAGTGCTCAGGCGCAAAGGTGGGAATTCCCTCATAGGCAAATTTCAATCCAGGGCGGCACAGGGTATCGCCGATGGAGAAAATGCCCGGGTCAAAGACGCCGATAATGTCTCCCGCATACGCCTCGTCCACCACATGCCTGGACTGGGCCATCATCTGCTGGGGCTGGGACAGGCGCAGTTTCTTATTGCCCTGCACATGATACACCTCCGCCGCGGAGTCAAACCTCCCGGAGCAGATGCGCATAAACGCAATCCTGTCCCGATGGGCCTTGTTCATATTTGCCTGAATCTTAAACACAAATGCGGAAAAATCGTCACTGACCGGGTCAATGCTCCCCTGGTCTGAAACCCTGGGCAGGGGCGGGGCTGTCATGGCGAGAAAATGCTGCAAAAAGGTCTCCACACCGAAATTTGTCAGCGCTGACCCGAAAAACACCGGAGACAGCTTCCCCTGGTCCACCAGCTTCTGGTCAAATTCCGCGCTGGCGCCGTCCAGCAGCTCGATTTCTTCCAACAGAGTATTCTTTTGCTCCTGGCTGACCACGTCCAGAAGATGGGGGTCGTCCAGGGCAATGTTCTCCCAGGTTCCCTCTTTCGTGCCTTTCTGGGTATCGGAAAATGTCAGTACCTGTCCGGTTTCCCGGTCATAGACCCCCCGAAATGCCTTCCCGGAGCCGATGGGCCAGTTCACCGGACAGGTGGCTATCCCCAGTTCTTTTTCAATTTCATCTAACAAATCAAAGGTATCATTGGCATCTCTGTCCATTTTGTTGATAAAAGTAAAAATGGGGATATGGCGCATCACGCAAACCTTGAACAGTTTGCGGGTCTGCGCCTCCACTCCTTTGGAACCGTCGATGACCATCACTGCCGAGTCGGCTGCCATCAATGTCCGGTATGTGTCCTCGGAAAAGTCCTGATGTCCCGGGGTGTCCAATATGTTAATACAATAATTGTCATAATAAAACTGCAAAACAGAAGAAGTAACGGAAATTCCCCTTTCCTTCTCAATTTCCATCCAGTCAGATACCGCATGTCTCGCCGTGGCCTTTCCTTTTACAGAGCCGGCCAGGTTAATGGCTCCGCCGTACAGCAGGAATTTCTCTGTCAACGTAGTTTTTCCGGCATCTGGATGGGAAATAATGGCAAACGTACGTCTCTTTTCTATTTCTTTGGTGTATTTTGGCACTGCAGACCTCCTGTATCTCTCATCTATCTCATCCTTTATTTCCTGGAAACTATATACAACGTTTCCATTCTATTACACCCAAAAGGGGCTGTCAAGGTGTGAAATCCAATCCGTCAGTCAGACGCCTCACTCAGCGGAGTGATCACAATATTCTCTGCAGCCACTTCTGCTTTGCGCTTCACCACATCCTCAATCTGGGCCCTGGAAGTGTCGTCAAGCTGATTGTCGGGCACCACCACATCCGCGCTGTCCCCGGTTAAGTTTACCACCACATCCACAAACCCTTTGGATTCCAGCAGAGATTCCGCCGCTGACTCTTTCTCCGCGATTTCTGACAGGGTAACCATACTGGAGACAGCCTCCTGCTTCTGTTCCTCCGAAATCTCCGGATTATCAATGATCTCCATGAGATTTGCTTTATTCTGGGAACGGACCTGCTCCCGGCTGATTTTTGCCTGCGCGGCAAATCCGGTGGACCCTGTGAGGACTGCTTCCCCCGGGGTATCCGTGTTGATATCTTCCTGTGCCTGGGCATCTGTCTGGGCGTCCTCAGGCGTTTCCTCCGGTGTCTGTGTATTTTCTGCAGTGCCTTCCCCCTCCTGGCCTGCGGGAGATTCTGCAGGTGAAACCTGTGTGGTGGTACTTTGGGCGTTTTCCTCGATCAGTGCTGTCTCGTCGCTGACATCATAATCCAGACTTTCAATATCCTCCAGAATATTGTTGTCCGCAGTTTCTGTGCTGGCCTCCTTCATTCCGAAGTCCACATCGGAAAAACTCAGATAGCCTGCCACGGCAATCATAATTGCCAGTGCTGTGATAATCACCTGATTCTTCTTAAATACTTTCTTCACTTTCCTCTCCTTTTATTTCATTTTCATTACTTTAATTTTATGGGCTTCCACCTGAAATAATGCCATAACTGCCTCCTGAATATTTCGGACAACCACAGAATTGTCCCCGCCCTGTGCCGCAATCAGCACTCCCTGTATGGATACAGAAGGGTTCTGGGAAGAAAAAGAAGTCATAGTATCCGCTGAATTTTCCAGCATCAGCATCACTTTTACCTGCCCGATCCCCTCTACCTGCTGCAAAAGCTGCTCCAGCTGCTGCTCCAACACAGCCTTTTCTGTCAGTACCTGCGCATCCTCATTGGAATTTCCGTAGAGATTTTCATAAATCCCGCTGCCGGCCATAGTATCTTTACTTCCTGTCTTCTTTTGGGATACAGTCTGGCTGATTTTCTTCGTGGGTATGGCCATAACCAGAAGTATCAGCCCCAGCAGCAGCAGAATCATCCACTGCTGTTTATCCCACTTTTTCAAAGAGAATTTCCACTTTTTCTCCTGGGATTTCATAGGTTCCTGCCAGCTCATTTTCCACCCTCTCTCTCAACTGGCTGTTCTCAGCGCCTGACAGCCGAATCTGCACAGATGCGGCGCCCAGCTTCTGGGATTCCTCGTCCAGCTCCATTTCCACATGAATTTCCCGGATTTCACACCCTTTTCCCAAAATTTCTCCCAGAGATTCCCCCATCAGGCTCTCCATTTCCCGCTCATATGCTTCTATATAATACTCACTGTCCGCATATTCCCCATACACCTGCCCCCAGCGGGAGTTTAGGAATTCTTCTTCCAGAAGCTCCCGCCGAAACCTTGCATTCATGGTGCTGTCCAGATTCAGCAGATTCAGCAAAGGGGATGTGATGATCAAAATCAGCAGCACCCCCATAAAAGAACGAATATACCTTCCATATTGCTGGCTGGGCATCACATGGATGACAGCCTCCAGAATAATATAATAGACGGCTAGATTCCTCACCCACTGATAAATCGCCTGTGTCACATTATCCACCTCCAAAAGATGCCGCCAGTACCGCGATGGTAATCATACAGAGAATCTCTGTGGTGTACAGAATCTTCAGAAGCAGAGCGCACCCCTCCCCCATCACGCCCAGACATCCCACCAGACGCTTATCTGACACTGGCTGTACCAGTGCCGCCGCAAATTTATAAAGCAGGGAGCAGATTCCATACTGAATCAGCGGCGATACGCCCCAGATGAGCAAAATGGCCAAAAAGGCGGCACCCAGGCAGTTTCTCACCAGCACAGCGCTTGCCAGCACAATCTCTGTCACCGCGTTTAAGGCATTTCCCACCCCGGGGATTACACTGGCGGTCTTTCCCAGGGTTGTCCTCCTCAGACTGTCGATTACAGGGGCCACCAGCCCCCTAATCACCTGCATGCCGATTAACACTCCCATCAGGGTCTTCAGGCTCCACTCCACCAATGTCCGTATGAGATTTGCCAGCCTGCTCAATATCTCCTCTTTTGACAGGAAATTCACCATCTCAAGAAGCACATACAGACCTGTGCAGGGCAGAACAAATGTGAGAATCGTCCACTGAATCAAAGACACTAAAATCAGAACCAGCTGATAGAACATGGCCGCGCTGGCCACCCCGGAGGATGCCGCAACAGCCAGGTAATAAGCGGGAGTCAGCCCCTTCATCAGTTCCAGCAGCCCGGATATCTTCTCCTCTAACTGTCCGCTCAAACTGTAAAACCCATTCAGCAGCAGGGTAAAAAGAAGCAGGTACACAATATAAAATCCCATCTCCCCCACCTGCCCCTTGTCAAATACCTGGGAAAAATTAGTAAACAGAGCAGCCAGCAGTGCCAGAACCATAGCCTGTACCAGAAGATCTTTCTGCCTGTCCAGCTGGGAAAATACTATCTGCCAAACCATGTCCAGCACCTTTTCCTTATTGATCATCTCTTTTCCCGGATACAGTCCGCAAAGTATTCACCTATCTTTGCTATTTGAGCATTCG
>CANSYV010000130.1 GCA_947651335.1 uncultured Lachnospiraceae bacterium | reverse complement strand
TCTTTGTACAAATCGTTGAAATGTACCACAAACCGTTCCAACACCAGACGCATGTTCAAGCGTCCTCCGGTGAGAAACTTATTCTTCTCCACCAGTGCCGCGTCATACATGCGGTCTGTCACCAGTTCCTCTGACAAAAAGAAATCGTACAGTAAGATTTCAAAAATTCTGTTTGCTATCACCGCATTTCCGCCGGCCTTTTTGATAAATCCCAGCATGGCCGCTATTTCGATTGATTGATTCAGCGTTTTATATGGCAATTCTTTTCCGTCAAATAACACATGGTACAATACCGTCCGAAGTTCCGGATAATCCTCCAGTTTATGAATCAGCGACTCAAACAATGTATTTCTTTCCTCCAGCAGTATTTTCACCGCCTCCAGAAATCCTTCTTTCGTCCATACACAGCTTTTATCCGGGTAATCCTCCTGACCCGCCACACGCTCATCCATTAATTTGCAGATTCGTGATACTAAAAAAGGATAGCCTGATGTATAATCATAAATCAGGCCGGCCATTTCCTCCACATCCATTCCCGTGCAAAAATCCGCCTCATATTCCGCCAGCATTCCGGCAATATCCCCGGCCGAAAAGCTCATATCCACCAGGAAATCCGCCGCGATATTCCAGGGGCTGTTCCCTTTTTGACTGTCGTCTGGCCGCAGCTTCCGCTTCAAATTTTTCACATCATACACCCCCGCCAGGATGACAGACTGAAAAGCAGGTATTTCATCCCGTTCAAGGTAAGCGCCTCTAATTTGTGCAAGGAAATCCAGAAACACCTGATTATTTGTGGCACTGTCAACCTCATCGATCATCAAAACAACCGGTTTTTCTGATTTCTGACACCATCCGCCGAAACATTCGAATAACTCTGCCAGCCTCATCCCCTGCATCTTCCCACACGCAAACGTCCGCAGAACATCCGTAGTCTCATGGGGCAACTCATCTTTTAACAGGGGCTTTCTTTTGATTTCCCGCGCCAGCGCCTTCACAAAACAGCTCTCCGTCTCAAAATCCTGATGGCTCAGTCTCTGAAAATCCAGGCTTACCACCACATAATCTTCCCCAAGATAACGCCTCAAAGCCTTTAATGTAGTGGTCTTCCCATACTGCCGGGCGCGGTTGATCGTAAAATAATCCCCCCGGTCCACCATTTCCTTTATCTCTGCCAGCCTGCTTTCAATATTGACCATATAGTGAAGCTCCGGCCTGCAGTTCCCCGTGGTGTTAAATATTTTCCCCAAAATCCCACCTCACTTTTTATAAAAACGCTGACGCAAGGGGCGCGTCAATGCTTGTAGTCCTATGCAGTCAAAGAAACAACAAGTCGAAATGTATCAGTTACTTTGCCCAAACTCGTGACGCAGGAAACAACTTTCCCCTTTCCGGCACACCACCCCTATGTAATTCCCCGCAGCAATTCTAAACACTTTCCCCCGTCCCGGAACCTGCCTGCGTTTCCGGAATGGAAGTCTCCTCTGTCTGCACATCTGCCTCAGACTGCACATTCTGAACAGCCCCGCTTTCATCCTCCACATCCTCTGTCTGTTCCTGCGCCTGCTCCACACTCCCCGGTACAAACCGCAGAAAATAGGCATAGATATCCACCACAGCCTTATAGAGCTCCTCGGGAATCTCTGTCCCCAGATTCAGCTGGGACAAAACTGTGGCCAGGGAGTTGTCTTCATATACCGGAACACCGCTCTCATTGGCGACCTCTACCATCTTCTCAGCCACATACCCCATACCGGAAGCAACCACAATGGGAGCCGCGGATTGGCGTTCATCATATTTCAGCGCAACTGCTTTCTTATTCAGCAAATCATTAAATCGTGACATTTACCGCGTTCTTCCTTTCAAATATTTTGGGGAATGCCTGGGAGATAGATATGGGCTCTGCCGATTTCTCCAAAACCAGCGAACGGAAAGAAATTCCGTTATCCGCCATAATTGCCTCCAGCGAACTCTTAATCTCCCCCTCTTTATCCGCCAGTTCTTCCGGATATGACAGATACATATCCATCTTATCCTGGCCATACAGCAGAATCATATCGAAAAAGCCCACGTCTTTGATATCAAACTTGATCAATAATTTCGCCTTGCGCCCTTCCCCGTTCTCAACCTGGCTTTCATCGTCCGGGTCAATCCACATTTCCGAAAACATGGTCTGCCCGTTGAGCTCCACCGGCAGCATCAGATGCAGCACCGGCATATACACGCTCTCGTTCAAAAGCACAGCGTTCATCAGATTCTGGAACACCTGCTTATTCTCCAGTCCTGCCTCTCCCTGAATGCCGAACTGTACCATTTTCAGGAACTTATCCGCCCAGGTATTTTCCCTGGTTGCTTTGGCATACTCTGTATGGCGCAGAATCTGGGGAAGCATATCTGGGGAGACTGCCTGGAACTTCGCCCGGAATCCCTGGAAATTCAACAATTTCGCAAAGCTGTCGATTACTTTATCCAGATTGCCGTTCTCATATCTGGACACATTGAAAGTCAGCACCCCGATCAAATCCCGTATGGTGCCGAAATCCCGTGTCTTCGCCACATACTGCCCCAGCATGGGGATGATTTCATTCTTCAGAATCCCTGCATTTCCCTTAGTGTCCCCTGCAAGGGCCATCATATCCAGCTGGTCCATCAGCTGGCGCAGAGGCTCCCGGTCTGAACGCATCATATACTGGGTGATCAGGTCCAGGTTTCCTTTTATATTCTGTAACAGATGGGGTCCGGAAGACATGTCATTGATCTGCTTTAGAAGGTCCAGAACCCCCGCCTTCAGCTCTACAGACTGAGTCTCATTCATAATCTGCCGGAGCATATTATAAAAAGTCCCCGTATAGCGGACAGCCCCGTTTGCCTGATTTTTCAGGAAATCCACCAGCTGGCCGTCGGACATTTTCATCATTTCCATGAATTTCGCGATTTCTTCGGCAAATTCCGGACCGATACCGGACTCCACCATATTTCCCATTCCCTGCAGAAATAAGGTGGAAAACAACTGCGTCAGCTGGGGAGCATCGTTGATCTGCTGAATAAAATTCCCGAAATTGGACTGGGCATTCAGTCCCAGCTTCGTCTGCTGGGAGTCTCCCGCGTCACCGCGGCCGTCAGGCCGTACTACCTTTCCCGGGTCTACAGGGTTCTGTATCTGTTTTTCATTTGTGGTCAAAGGGTTGTTTTTTACATTATTATTCTCCAGGCCCGTGGGAGGCGTGGTTACTCTCAAAATATTCGGCATTTTTTCCACCTGCTATATTAATTTTTTCATTCACTGTGTCGATATACGTACTATATACTAAATTTTAAAAAATTACAAGGCGGTGTTAGAAATTATGGATAACGGTACAGATAGCATGCTTGATATGTATCTATTCGAGACAAATTCTCTTATGGAACAACTTGATGAACTGCTTATAGAAGCAGAAAAAGTCGAGGAATTCAGCACGGATGACGTAAATGAGATTTTCCGTATCATGCACACCATCAAAGGTTCCTCGGCAATGATGGAATTTGGGTCTTTGAACCAGATCGCCCATCACATTGAAGACCTGTTTTTCTATATCCGTGAGAATGGCATGGATGCCATTGCGCCGGAACTGAAGAAAAGCTTATTCAACCTTATGTTCAAATCCACGGATATGCTTCGGTCTGAAATTGAGAAAGTGGAAAATAATGAACCACTCCTTGAAAATGTCGACAACATTGTTGGTGAAATTAATAGTTTCCTGAATAAAATCAGCGATGCCGAGGATTCTGCCCCGGCCAGCCAGCCGGAGACAGCAGCCACACCGGAGACTCCTTCTGTGGCAGAACTGAATATGGAACTGGCCCACTGCCCGGATGATGACGCTCCCTTTTTCATCAAATTATTGTTTGAAGAAGGCTGCGGCATGGAGAACCTGCGGGCATTTATGCTGATTACCTCCATGCAGGACCTGAACATTGATTTCCGCTTTTACCCTGCGGACATAGAGACCAACAGCGATACCTGCCAGGATATCGTTGACCACGGCTTTTTCCTGGCTGTGGAGCAGGAAGAACATATTGAAAAGATGATCCATGTGATCACAGATGCCAGTCATATCCAGTCCTACGAGGTCATTGAAAATGCCCGTCTGAAGAAAGAGGAGGCAGCCGCCGAACCCCAGACGCAGCAGCCCGAAGCGCCTGCACCGACTGCTGAAGTTTCATCAACAGCATCTGAAAGCGCAAGTGAATCGGCTCCGGCCAAACCGGCAGCCAATGCCAGAGCCCACAGCGGCCCGGTAAAACAAAGCCTGATCAGCGTGAACCTTTCCAAACTGGACGCGCTGGTAGCCATTGTCGGCGAGATTGTCATCACCGAATCCATGGTGACATCTTCCCCCGATATCCAGGGGCTGAAGCTGGATAATTTCATGAAGTCCACCCGTCAGCTGCGCAAGCTCACCAAGGACCTTCAGGACATTGCCATGTCTCTGCGCATGGTTCCCGTATCCGGAGTATTCCAGAAAATGAACCGGATCGTGCGGGATATGAAACAAAAACTCAACAAAGACGTGAGACTGACCATTATCGGAGAAGATACCGAAGTGGACAAGTCCATTGTAGATAACATCGGCGACCCGATCATGCACATTGTCCGGAACTCAATGGACCACGGTGTGGAAGATTCCCCCGAAGAACGCGTTGCGGCCGGCAAGTCTCCCCAGGCAGAGATTATCCTCTCAGCTACCCATACCGGCAGTGAAGTCATCATCAAAGTGGAAGATGACGGCCGGGGCATGAATCCCCAGGCCATTCTGGCCAAAGCCGCCAGGAACGGACTGCTGACAAAACCGGAAAGCGAATACACAAAGAAAGAAATACTTTCTCTCCTTCTGCTTCCAGGTTTTTCCACCAACGAAGAAGTAACCGAATACTCCGGACGTGGTGTGGGAATGGACGTAGTGAAGCGGAACGTAGAATCTGTGGGCGGTACTGTGACCATTTCCAGTGAACTGGGCCAGGGAAGCTGCACAACTTTGAAAATACCTCTGACCATGGCCATTGTAGACGGCATGGAAATTGCAGTGGGCAGCTCCATCTTCACAGTGCCCATTGCCAACATCCGGCAGTCTATTAAGGTTTCCAACGAAGATGTGGTATATGACGCGGAAGGAAACGAGATTGTCAAATGTCTGGATGAATTTTATCCGATCATCCGTGTGCATCAGCTTTATAATATTGATACAGAGATTACCAGTATCGAAGACGGTATCTTAATCTGGGTGGAAGCCAGCGATACCTCTTACTGCTTATTCGTCGACGAGCTTCTGGGCGAACAGCAGG
>CANSYV010000129.1 GCA_947651335.1 uncultured Lachnospiraceae bacterium | reverse complement strand
CATTGGCGCGAAGCTTCAGGAAACTGGCTGCAGAGATAGTGTGGCTGCCAGGATCGGGGGAGATGAATTTCTTTTGTTTTTGGGCAATGTAACAGGAGAAAAAGCGGCCTACGCCCAGGCAATGCAGTTATACGGGGCGTGTATGGGTGCGGCAGATACGGCGGTAACTATGAGTATGGGCATCGCCTGCTATCCGAAAGACGGAAATATTTATGAAGAACTGGCTGCCCGGGCAGATGAAGCTCTGTATGCATCCAAGCATTCAGGAAAGCAGTGCTTTTTATTTTATGAGGACATTTCCAGGCTGTGAAACGATTGTTTTGCAGCTTTTTTTTCCTTAATAAAAATGGTTGAAACTGTCACAAAAACAGGTTATAATCAAAATATTGCATTTTGTTAAATAATGGTCTGGACACTGCTGTTCCAGTGCCAGTAGTTATGGAAAACAGTAAATAATGGAGGGCTGAAAGAATGGGTAATGAAACACATAGTTTGGCCATTGCGAGAATTCATTCTCTGCTTGATGCGGACAGTTTTGTGGAAATCGGCGGCCTGGTGACAGCCAGAAACACAGATTTTAATCTGGCTGACACAAAGACACCGTCTGACGGTGTCATCACCGGATACGGGACAGCCAAAGGAAAGCTGGTGTATGTATACAGCCAGGATGTCTCCGTGCTAAACGGAACGGTAGGTGAAATGCACGCGAAAAAGATTACCGGCCTGTATGATCTGGCAATGAAAACCGGGGCGCCTGTGGTGGGACTGCTGGACTGCGGCGGCTTACGTCTCCAGGAGGCCTCTGACGCGCTGAACGCATTTGGAGGAATTTACAGAAAACAGGCATTCGCGTCCGGCGTGATTCCTCAGATTACCGGGATATTTGGCACCTGCGGAGGCGGGATGGCGCTGATTCCGGCTCTGGCAGATTTTACATTTATGGAAGCCGATGACGGGAAATTGTTTGTCAATGCCCCCAATACCCTGGATGGCAATCATGTATCCAAATGCGATACAGCAGATGCCGGATTTCAAAGCAGGGAGACAGGGCTGATTGACGGTGTGGGAACGGCGGAGGAAGTGATCGGGCAGATCCGGCAGATGATTGAGCTTCTCCCCTCCAACAATGAAGACTATCTCCCTTATGAAGAATGTGTGGACGACTTGAACCGCAGCTGTCCGGGACTGGAGGAACGCGCAAAGGATACGGCATCGGTACTGGCAAACATTGCGGACAGCCGTGTTTTCCTGGAGACAAAGGCTGATTATGGAAAAGACGTAGTAACCGGATTCATCCGTTTAAACGGCAATACTGTGGGCTGTGTGGCCAACAGAAAATGTGTCTGTGACACGGATGGAACGGTAAAAGAAGATTTCGGAGGGGTGCTCTCCGCCAGAGGCGCCAAGAAAGCGGCGGAAATGGTAAAATTCTGCGACGCTTTTCAGATTCCCATATTGACGCTGACGGATACAGCCGGTTTTAAGGCTTCTAAATGTTCGGAAAAGCATATGGCGAAAGCAGTGGGGAGACTCACCTACGCATTTGCCAGCGCCACAGTACCCAAGGTAAATGTAATTGTGGGAAAAGCTTACGGAAGCGCTTATGTGGCCATGAACAGCAAGTCTATCGGCGCGGATATGGTTTATGCCTGGCCGTCCGCCGAGATTGCCACCATGGAGGCGTCTATGGCGGCAAAGATTATGTATCCTGACGCGGATGCCGATACCTGGAGAGAGAAAACGGCGCAGTACCAGGCACTGCAGTCTAATGTGGCTTCCGCGGCGGCAAGGGGATATGTGGACACTGTGATTGCACCGGAGGACACCAGAAAATATGTGATCGGGGCTTTTGAGATGCTTTATACAAAAAGGGAGGACCGTCCCGGCAGGAAACATGGCACAGTTTAAGTGAGGTATGGTGATATGAAGCAAATATGGAAAAAAGTCTGCAGCATTGCCTTGCTGGCTGTTGTCCTGCTGGGATATACAGTCTGTCCGTATGCTGCCGCGGCACAAGAATCAGATGACGGTATGCAGGCAGGTCTCATCGGCACCGCGGAGAGCCTTACACAGGCAATCGTGGAATTGAGCCAGGATGAGATTGACACTTACAAAGCCTCCGGAGACGCGTTCACTGTGAGCGCGATGGAGGCGTGGGAGAGCAGCAGGGATGAGCTGGGAGAGTTTAAAGCTCTGGGCAAGTCTGTGGCAGAAGAAACAGTGGATGGCTATTCTGTCACAATTTCCGTGGAATTCTCTAATTATAATGCAGAGATGGTTTATCTGTATGATGAGACGGGGGTTCCCACATCATTTTCGATTAACACACAGTATCCTATGTCCGTGCTTATGAAAAGGGCAGGCATGAACACTTTGATGGGTCTGGGAATTGTGTTTGTTATGCTGCTTTTCTTAACTGCGGTTATTTCTCTTTTCCGGTTTTTGGGCAGGATTGAGGAAAAGTCCCAGCCAGAGGCAGAGGTGTTCCAGGAGCCGCCTGTACCGGTGCAGATGCATCCACAGCCTGCTGCAGAGGAAACGGATAACAAAGAGCTGATTGCTGTGATTGCCGCTGCCATTGCCGCGTATGAGGGGACGTCCGCAGACCGTTTTGTAGTCCGTTCTATCAAAAAGGCCAGCCGCAGAAGGAACAGATGGTAAGACAGCAAAGTCATAATATAGAGAGCCAGGAGGAAAGTGAGAATGAAAAGTTATACAATTACAGTAAACGGAACGGCATATGATGTGGTAGTTGAGGAGAAGGACGCAGGTGCTGCTCCTGCCGCTGTCTCAGCGCCGGCGGCCCCTGCAGTGCAGGCGCCTGCCCAGAGTTCAGGCGGGGCTGTGAAAGTGACAGCATCTGTTCCGGGTAAGGTATTTAAAGTTGAGGTAAAGGCGGGACAGGCTGTGAAAGCCGGTGACACGGTGGTGATTCTGGAGTCCATGAAAATGGAGATTCCGGTGGTCGCGCCTCAGGATGGAACCATTGTAACCGTTGACGCAGCAGTGGGAGATTCAGTGGAGAATGGAGACACATTAGCATCCATGAATTAGAACGGGAGGTAGTCAAATGTCTTATGTTACAGAAACGTTGTCTAACCTGCTCCATCAAACTGCGTTTTGGAATCTGACATGGGGAAATTACCTGATGATTCTGGTGGCACTGGTGCTGTTGTATCTTGCCATTAAGCACGGGTTTGAGCCCCTGCTTTTAGTACCCATTGCTTTCGGCATGCTTCTGGTGAATGTGTATCCGGATATCATGCTGAGAATTGAAAACTCCTCCAATGGAATCGGCGGATTGCTTCACTATTTCTATCTGCTGGACGAATGGAGCATTCTGCCTTCGCTGATTTTTATGGGTGTGGGGGCCATGACAGACTTCGGACCGCTGATTGCCAATCCCAAGAGCTTTCTGCTGGGGGCGGCGGCGCAGGTGGGTATTTATATTGCCTATTTCCTGGCAATTTTTATGGGATTCAGCGATAAGGCGGCAGCAGCCATTTCCATCATCGGCGGCGCGGACGGGCCCACGTCCATTTTCCTGTCAGGAAAGCTGGGCCAGGGGGCTTTGATGGGGCCTATTGCGGTGGCGGCCTACACGTACATGGCTCTGGTGCCTATTATACAGCCGCCTATTATGCGGCTTCTCACAACGGAAGAAGAGCGGAAAATCAAGATGGAACAGCTGCGTCCGGTGTCTAAGCTGGAGAAGATTCTATTTCCCATTGTGATCACCATTGTGGTCTGCCTGTTCCTGCCCACCACAGCGCCTCTGGTAGGTATGCTGATGCTGGGCAACCTGTTCAGGGAGTCAGGCGTGGTGGGACAGCTGACAGAGACAGCCTCCAATGCGCTGATGTACATTGTGGTGATTCTTCTGGGAACTTCTGTGGGAGCGTCCACCAGCGCCGGGAATTTTCTGAATCTGGATACCCTGAAGATTGTGGTGCTGGGCGTGGTGGCTTTTGCGTTTGGCACTGCGGCGGGTGTTATTTTCGGTAAGATTATGTGTAAGGTGACCAAGGGCAAAGTGAATCCGTTAATCGGGTCCGCGGGAGTGTCTGCCGTGCCTATGGCGGCCCGTGTCTCCCAGAAAGTGGGGGCAGAGGCCGATTCTACAAACTTCCTGCTGATGCACGCCATGGGTCCCAATGTGGCGGGCGTGATCGGGACAGCAGTGGCCGCAGGTACATTTATGGCCATTTTCGGTGTGTAACAGGATGATTATTTGAGCTGTTAGGAGGAATAGATATGTCAGAAAATCAGAAAAAACCTATTCAGATTACGGAGACGATTCTGCGCGATGCCCATCAGTCCCTGATTGCCACCAGAATGACTACCGAACAGATGCTTCCCATTGTGGATAAAATGGACCAGGTGGGATATCATTCTGTAGAGTGCTGGGGCGGAGCAACCTTTGACGCGTCCCTGCGTTTTCTGAAAGAAGATCCCTGGGACAGACTGAGAAAGTTCCGGGACGGATTTAAGAATACAAAACTGCAGATGCTGTTCCGCGGGCAGAATATACTGGGTTACCGCCCCTATGCAGACGATGTGGTAGAATATTTTGTACAGAAGTCGCTGTCAAACGGCATTGATATTATCCGTATCTTTGACTGCCTCAACGATCTGCGCAATCTCCAGACTGCTGTGACCGCGGCCAATAAGGAGAAGGGGCATGCCCAGGTGGCATTGTCCTATACCCTGGGGGATGCGTACACACTGGAATACTGGACGGATATTGCGAAGAAAATTGAGGACATGGGGGCAAATTCTATCTGCATCAAGGATATGGCGGGACTGCTGCTGCCCTACCAGGCCACAGAGCTGATTTCCGCTATGAAAGAGGCGGTAAGCCTGCCCATCCAGCTTCACACCCATTATACCTCCGGCGTGGCTTCTATGACGTATATGAAGGCCGTGGAAGCAGGGGTGGATGTGATTGATACAGCCATGTCGCCCTTTGCCCTGGGTACGTCCCAGCCGGCCACGGAAGTTATGGTGGAGACATTTAAAGGAACTCCATATGACACCGGGTTTGACCAGAATCTGCTGGCGGAGATTGCCGACTATTTCCGGCCTATCCGGGATGATGCCCTGGAGAGCGGGCTGTTAAACCCCAAGAATATGGGGGTAAATATTAAGACATTGTTATACCAGGTGCCTGGTGGCATGCTGTCAAACCTTACATCCCAGCTGAAAGAGCAGCATGCGGAAGATAAGTATTATGAAGTGCTGGAGGAGGTACCAAAGGTGAGAAAAGACCTGGGTGAATATGATGGAACACCCCTTCATTACTGGTATGATCGATGGTTCATTGGACAA
>CANSYV010000128.1 GCA_947651335.1 uncultured Lachnospiraceae bacterium | reverse complement strand
ATGACAGTATTGATCTCGTCAAATTTGATCAGATAATATTTTCTTCCACCCACTGTTTTTGTGATGATAGATGTGTTTTGTGTATTCTGAACACTTCCGTTCTCATCCCAGTAGCGGATATTCGCGCGGGTATAGGTTCCGATATCTATAGGCTCTGCCAGTGTGATCATTCCAATGGAATAGGCTTTATCCAGTTCCACCGTAATACCCTTGCCGTTGGCCGGATAAGCGGCGCCCCAATCCCAGTCAGCACATTCTACAAAGGAAGCAAAATTATTGTCAAAGAGTCCCAGAGCACTCCTTGTTCCTGCATCGTCCAGCGGACTGTCTACCATGGTGCTTCCTGCATGGTTATTGAAAACAGCCGACTTAATATGACTGCTGAGCTTCCCTTCTCCGTTAGAAGTATTAATCAGCTTATACTCCGGCATATCCACCGGTGCCAGCTCTGCCATAGTCTTATCGGTGGCCACCAATGACTGGGGTCCTTCTCCCAGCTCATTATATGCTGACAGACACACATAATATTTTGTGTCATCCGGCAGCTGCTCTAAAGTGTAAGAAGTGGCTGATCCATCCTTAATTTCGATCTTCTGGTACTCTGTTTCCCCATCTTTCCTGTAGAATAAGTAGAACCCTGTGGCCTCATCCTCCATATTCGTCCAGCCTACAGTGAGACTGCGGTAACCGCCTTTCGCAGTAACCCGGTCCGGTTTGGGCGGTACTTTTGTTGGTATGGGCACTACAGTAATCGTCTCGCCGAATCCGCTTTTCCATTCACCGTTCAAGGACTGTACAGAAACTCTGTACTCCTGATAGTTATGCATCTTCTCCTTATTAAACTGTCCCACGTCCAGAGAATTCTTTGTGGTCCTCTGATAGTCTACCAAAGGCTGGTCCGCGCCTTCCGGTGTATTCTCTATCCGGATTTCATAGGCTGTGACATTTCTCTCCGGCTTCCAGCTCAGCGAGAACATCTTATTTCCCGGCACTGCTGTCAGTTCCTTGGGGATGTTCATATCCGGCTCCGGAATTCTCTTTTCCATATCATTGAGGAATTCCACCGTAGAAATCTCTGCAAGATTCTTCGCATTGGATGTCTTGGTAATGCGGAAAGTCACTTTCTTAACGGCCACCATTCCCTTCAGGCTGATGGTGATCATACTGGTCTTTGACGTTTCGCTCTCTCCGGCTCCCGCATTAACTTCCCCGGACACCGGCTGGCCGCCCCGTATCTCAATGGTCTCTGTGCTGCCGTCCGCCTGCTGGACGATAATCTCGCCTTCGTCAATGTAGTTCTCTCCAGGGCTTCCCAGTACAATGCCCCCCATCATCGCAGCGGAATCATGCATGTCGAATTCCAACGTTACTGGATTCTCCGCACTGATATCAGCATCTGCGTTTGCCGGCTGCAGGGAAACCACCTGTTCTCTGGCAAACAGCTCCTGTATCTGGTCAGCTGATACAGACTGGCCGTTAACAGACACTGAGCTCACAGCTTCCGGGGGAACAAAGGTTTCGATTGTGGATTTCTGTCTGGCTCCTGCCATGTACTCTGTCAGATAATTCAAATCCAGCAGATCCACTATCTTGTCGCCGTTTAAATCACAGGGCTTTCCGTCTCCGCTGTTTTCTACCCCTGATGTAGCCTCGATCATATCAATAATGGCATTGGCATCCGCCTGGTCCAGGATTCCGTCGCCATTCACATCCCCCCGCACCAGCAGTCCAGGATGTACTGTCTCATCTGTTCCTATTTTCACTTTTCCCGTATAAAGCTGTGCCCGGCATCCCAGACCATCTTTCACTTCAATCTCCTGGGTATAGGCCATATAACCGCCGCCGGTAACACTCAGCTCCCAGATACCGCTCTCCAGCTGAGGAAACCGCGCCGACACTCTGGGCGCCTCTGTCTGCTCGTTTGCCGTTGTGGGAAGCGTTACTTTCTGTTCGAAGCGGACATCGGATGCCTGCTTTGTCAATAACACCTGGAACTCCTGGTCAGACTGGGCCGGGGCTCCCGCGGTAATCCACACTTCCACCACTCCCTTTACAGGCTCTGCTTCAGCTGGCTCAGCCGCATCGGCTGAAATCTCGTTCTTGTCACCTCCTTCTTCCTCAATCTCAGAAACTGATACGGCAGGCAACTCCGCTTGTTCCTCCCCGTCTGTTTCCGGAAGTTCTGCTCCCACAGCCTCTTCCTCTTGGGCTTTTGGAAGCTGGGTGCTGTCTGTATCTTCCGGCTCTATATCCGATCCCGACACCGCCTCAGATTCCACAGCCTCCAAATTACCGGCTGTATCCTCTGCCACGGCGAAAACCGAATAACTCCCGGAAGAAAGGACTAAAGCCACAGACAGCATTCCCGCAAGAAATCTGGAAATTCTTTTCTTCATTTCCTTCCTCCTGTTATGGTGTGCTCTGCTGCATGAATACATAGCCTGAATGAAACTCATTACAGCAAAACACAGGTATGGTTTACAGTTGCACACTGGAAAACCGCCCCGTTTTCTCCTAATTATACTCACCGGGGTAAAGTCTCCCAATTATAGCCATTATATTATAAAATACCTTAAAATGTAACCCCCAAAATGAAAAAACAGAAAGCATTCTGAATATAACCTGAATACTTCCTGTTTTTTATGGAATTTATCCTATCCGGATACCGTTTCATTGTCCTTTTTAAACACAGGTTTCAACAATATGGGGGCAATGATTGTAGTAATAATCACCACAATGACAATGGGGCCCATGAGATACTGATCCATCAAACCCAGCGCTTCCCCTTTGTTTGCCACAATCAGAGCCACTTCTCCCCTGGAAATCATTCCCACACCTATTTGAAGGGCCTGATCATTGTCATACCTGCACAGCTTTGCCCCCAGACCGCAGCCAGCCATTTTTGTCAAAATTGCCACAATTGTCAGGACAACAGAGAAAATAATTACAGCAGAGGTCATTTTGGGCAATGCCGCCTTAATTCCGATGCTGGCGAAAAAGATCGGTGACAAATATAAAAAGGAAAGGGTATCAAATCTTGACATGATATAATCTTTCTTAATAGTCAGGGATATGATCACCCCTGCCAAATACGCGCCTGTAATATCCGCCACGCCAAAGAACTCTTCCGCCATATACGCCATGAGCAGACAAAATACGAAAGAAACAATTACATGTCTTCGCTTCCCCCTCTCTGACTTCCGGCTCCACCTGGTAAAAAACTGGTAAAACAAAAAACCGGCTACAATCACAGCTGCAAAAAAACCAACGATTTTAAGAAGCACCACCCACACCTTTACAGAACTGTCCGCCAGACTTGTGATGACTGTCAACGCGATAATTCCCAGGATATCATCAATTACCGCTGCCCCCAGAATCGCATTTCCCGCCCGTGTTTTTAACTTTCCAAGTTCTTTCAGGGCTTCTACCGTAATACTCACCGACGTGGCTGTCAAAATTACACCTATAAAGACATTCTGGAGAAATACACTGCACGCGGCATCTGTCTCAATAAGCCCAGGCCGGTTAAAAAACATGGCCACAGCATATCCTCCGGCCAACGGAATAATAACTCCCATCAGCGCGATGACTATAGAAGCCTTCCCGGATTTTTTCAACTCCTCCACATCTGTTTCCATTCCCGCACAGTACATGAGTACAATAACTCCCACCTCTGCGGTCTTATTGATAAAATCAGTCTGGGAGATCACATCCAGCACCCCTGGCCCCAGGATTAACCCTGCCAGCAGCGCTCCCACAACCTGGGGCATGAAAAACTTGCTGCTGACCAGTCCCAGGACTTTTGTACTGAGTAATATTAATGCCAAATCCAATAAAAATTTATATGTATCCATCCCTTTTCCCTTCTTCCATCTTTTGTCTGGTCTTTTTTCTTCTATATATAAAATATTTGACAATACAGCCTGCTAAACCGCCGAAGACTAAGACCACCAGTACAATTACCGCGAGAACGTCTTCGATCATGGCCATCTCCCCTTTCCGGTTCCACGTGCAGCCGTCAACAGCATGACTGTAATATACCCACTTACTATGGTCTTTTCATATTCCTTTTTCATTGTCCACCTCTGATTTTTTATGTATCCCAGAGCACTCTGATTATAGCACAGGCTTCTAAACCCAGGGGTTAAAATAAGGCTGAGAAAAACCTCACTCGGCTGACACAGCCTGCTTCGGCGCCCCTTTGCTGCTCTTGATATGTTTTCCCACAATTTCCGACACATCAGAGATTGTCATAAACGCAGTATAATCATCCTTTTCCAGTATCCGCCGCAGCATGCTCAGCTCCATACGCGTAATTACACAATAGAGAACCTCCTTTTTCCCTGACAACAGGCCTTCCCCCGGCATAATGGTTACCGTCCTTCCAAGGACCTGATAAATATCATCCGCAATCAGCTTTCCCTGGTTGGTAATAATGATGACTGCCTTTCCCTGATCCATGCCGGTGTTGATAAAGTCAACCACCTTGGACACAATAAAATAGGTCAGCAGACTGTACATGGCGTGATTCAGCCCGAAAAGAAACCCTGCCATAGAGTATATGATCACGTTAAAGCACAATACCACCTGTCCTACCGAAAAATTAGATTTCTTACTGACGAGAATCGCCACCGTCTCCGTTCCATCCAGACAGCCGCCATTGCGGATAATGAGCCCTACACCGCACCCTAAAAGAATGCCTCCGAACACAACCGCCAGAAGTTCATCGTCCGTCACTGTAAATTCCAGACACTCGAATAACGATAAAGATGTTGAAAAGACAGCCATCGCAGCTATGGTGCGCAGCCAGAATTCTTTTCCCAGGCTCCGTCCCCCTATAATCACAAAGGGCAGGTTCAGGGCAATGGTCAAAGCCCCTAAAGGAAGTTTTGTCAGGGAACTGATAATCATGCTGACCCCCACAATGCCGCCGTCCAAAATCATAACCGGCACCAGGATCTTTTCCAGCGCAAATGCCGCAATTACAGCTCCTGAAATCAATAACAATATTTTAAAAATCGTCTGTTTCATATATGATCACTCCTGATTTTCTCTAAAACTAAATCTGTCCTGTTATGTAAGGAACTTTGAAAACAGCTTGTGCAGATGTGCAGGGGGTCTGCCATCCTGGTGGTGGATATAGCGGATAATAATACTCCTGCAGTATGCTGCCGCAGTGCTGTGCTTGTGCAGGTTATTTACCGCATAACATGGAAGACGTGCAAAGCAGCCGGTTAAGGCCAGGGAAAGCACCGGTAATCCGCCGCTGATTTTTCTCTGCCTCCGTCCACGGCACTGCCTGAAATCTTCGTCGATTTTCTGATAAATAACTGCCGGTGTCCGT
>CANSYV010000127.1 GCA_947651335.1 uncultured Lachnospiraceae bacterium | reverse complement strand
GAGCTGCAAGGAATAAATCCACCCGGTCTGCTGTAAAGACTTCTATTAAGAAAGTATACGCAGCCATTGACCAGAAGGATAAAGAAGCTGCAAACGCTGCACTGCAGGCAGCCACTTCGACAATCAGCAAAGCTGCATCTAAAGGTGTTTATCATAAAAATACTTCATCCAGAAAAATTTCCCGGTTGACAAAAGCCGTAAATGCTTTGGATTGATTTAGAGCGTGTCTAAGACACACTCTAGGAACTGAAGGTTCCTTATAGAAAGGACAGCCATTCCGTCTGGGCTGTCCTTTTTTGCCGTATAGGAAACTTTGTTCCCTATACAACAAAAACCCTTCGGGGGATGCACACTGTGTACCAGGAAAGATGGCTGATGGCTCACCCGCACACCCTGGCACTGTACTGTATAATCAGCAGCTCTACACTCAGAGTATCTCCCAGACGCCCATTCTTCACATCCTCCTCCGCGCAGGTGAAATCTTCCACCGCGTCTCTCAGCATCTTTAAATCATAGCCCCTGGCACAGTTAATATAGTTTTTGGCCGCAAAACCGGGAACGCCCAGAATCCTGCCAATCTCCTGCTGTCCTTTTCCCTCTGCCAGCATTTCCTTCGTCTGCATCAGATGCCGGAACTGACGGGCCAGCAAAAACAAAATGCGCATAGGCGGCTCTTTCAGCGCCAGCAGATCTTCATACAATTCCAGGGCCTTTTTCTGATTTCTATCAGCCACTGCCCGTACCATATCGAAAATTTTATTGGTGAGCTGGGTCACACACACGGCCTCTATATCCTTCGCCGCCACCACATTACGTCCCATGGTATAGGCCAGCAGCTTCTGGGTCTCCTGATAAATATTCCCCATATCTGTGCCCACTTTGGACAAAAACAGTTCCATATCCTTTTTCGTGATTTTCTTCCCCTCATCCGACAGCATTTTCAGCACCCACTGCATGAGAGTCTTCTCATTCTGAACAGAAAATTCAACCGCCCTGCCGATTTTTCCCAGCCCTTTGTACACCCGGCTTCTCTTATCCACCTGTTCCTCCACAAAAACCATATACAGATACTCAGGCACCTGTTTGAGATAATCCGCCAGGGCATCACACTTGTTTTTAAAAAACCCGCTGTTCTCCACCAGAAGAATCCTCTTCTGGGACAAAAACGGCAGAGTATCCGCCAGCTGCAGCATCTGTCCGATATCTATCTGCTTCCCCTCATAAGATGCCATATTCATCGTATCCCCATCCGGGTTTAACGCCTCCACCAGCTTATGCTTATACTGCTGCACCAGAAAACGCTCCTCACCATAAAGCAGATACACCTGCCGAAACTCCCCCGTCTGAATCTCCCTCTGCAATTCCTTCATTCTCCGCCCACTCCTTTCGAAAACGGTTTTGAGCTCCGTTTTGTTTATTTGGTCCAAACTCGTGATTCGTGAGCAAAACCCTCCACAGCCACACTCCGCTCCCTCACCTCTAAGGTAACCGCTCCACTGTCTTTTGTCAAGAACACCCTGCACCCATTTTCCTCCAGACGCCTCAATGTGTCCGGATGGGGATGTCCATATGTATTGGTCTTGCTGGCGGATACAACGGCAATCTCCGGGCGCGCCCTGGCAAGAAACTGTTCTTTGGTGGAATACTTTGAGCCATGATGGGCTGTTTTCAGGAAATCACAGTCCGGCAGTACGGCATCCAGTTTTCTCTCCTGCTGTTCTCCAATATCCCCGGTAAATAACCCCCGGAATCCATCCTTTTCCAACAGCAGCACCAGCGAATTATCATTCACATCATCGCTCTGGCCTTTTGCCAGGGGAGAGAGGGCCTCCCAGCCTATCTCCCGGCCTCTCACGCAATCCCCGGCCTGCAGATAGGCTGCCCTGGCTCCCGCCTTCTCTGCCAGGGCTGCCAGTTCTTCCTGCTTTACATCCGGTTTTTCCAGGCGGGGCATCACCAGATATTGAATCTTCAGAGATGTCTGCCCGTCACCAATCATCTGGAAAATCTCCGCCAGCCCGCTCACATGGTCCTCATCTGTATGGCTGACAAATACCCCGTCAACACGGGAAATTCCCTTGCTTTTCAAAAACGGCAGAATCTGGTACTGCCCCACTTTCTGCAGATTGCTGCTGCCGCCGTCAACCAGATAGCAGCCGCCCTGAGGAGTGCAGATAACCGCCCCGTCCCCCTGGCCCACATCCAGGCAGGTGATTTCCAGATTCCTGCCTGGATGGATGCACAGCAGCCACACCCCTGCACACCAGAACAGAAGAAACACAGCAGTGCCTGACAGACCAGCCGCTGTCTTTTTCCCTGCAGACGCCAAACTCTGCTTATCCGCCGGATGCACAGACAGCCTTTTCCCCAGATAAAGAGCCGCAATAAGAATTCCATAGTACAAAACAATCTGCCACAGTCCGGGCCTTCCCGCTGTCACCACCGCTCCCGGAAGATTTTTTACAAATTTACACAAATATTGATAATACTCCGTCAGGAGACATCCTGGAAATAAAACAATTCTTCCCGCCCATACCTGCCACAGTCCGGCTGCCGCCCCCAGAAGTCCTGACACCAGCACCACAGTCAATGTGGGAACCACCAGCAGATTCACAAAAATACCGTACATGGGAATCTCATAGAAAAACCACACAGACAGGGGCAGTGCTGCCGCCTGCACCGCAATGCCCATCAGGCATGTCTGCACCAGCTTTTTTAAACATCTCTGCTGTATCTGCTCCAGAGGCAGCATCTCCTCCAGCCGGGGAAGCACCAGCCCCACCCCGCAGATACACCCGCAGGACAGCAGGAATCCGCTGTAATACAGACAGACCGGGTTATCCAGCAGCAAAATCATCACAGAGAGGGACAGAGCGCTGAGAAGATCATAACTCCTCCCCACAGCTTTCGCCGCCACAGCCAGCCCAAACATCCCCAGCGCCCGCATGGCGGACACGCTCTCCCCTGTCATCATGCCATAGAGTATCATCATCCCGGCCGATATCCCAGACGATGGCAGAATCCCCATCCCCAGACGGAGCAGGCCATAGAACACCATCATCCCCAGAAGACTCACATGCATTCCTGAAATAGATACCATATGGGAGACAGCCCCTGCTGCCAGCAGATTCTTCTCCTCCTGCCCCAGCAGACTCTTTTCCCCCGCAGTCATGGCACAGAGTATCCCAGCCTGATTAGGCGCAGCCTCCTGAACAGAGTGTACCAGGCTCTCCCGAATCTGCCTAAGTCCCTCTCTCAGATGCCAGGTATCTTCCTTATATACAGACAGTTCCTGTCCTTTCATACGGTAATAGATTTTCTTTGCCCTGTAATACAGACGGCTGTCAAACTCCCCGGGATTTCTGGGCCCCTCTATTTCCTGAAACTTTCCCTTAACCCGGACCCAGGTTCCCAGAGGCAGACTGCATTCCTCCTGCATATATACGATTGTACGTTCCAAAGATATCATGGAGCTCCCGCTGAACTGCGGTCTTGAAAAGACATCTCTCAGACAGATGCCTGTAGAATTTTCCGAATAATGATACTGATAGATTCTGCCGTAAATCACCGCCTGCTTTTGGTCTGCCATCTGCGCGGCACAGGGATTGGCCGGGGCGTCCCTGACGGGAACCAGTCCCGTCCAATCCCCCAGCCAGATCCCGGCTATGAGAAGCAGACAGAGCAGGCACATAGGCCGTCTCACCATCCATTCACTTCCTTGTACTTTGTAAAGAGCCGGTCAGCCAGTCAATTCTTCATTTTTCTCATAAAACTGGTCCAGATGCATCTGCTCACCAAATGTCTCGTCTGTAAAGCCTTCCACCGCAATCTGCACCTTTTTCACACCACAGGTATCCACCAGAGAATTTACAATAGAGTAAATGGGAATTTCCTCCCGCAGAGGCAGGGCATCCTGTACAAAATCCCGGCTGAGATTCACATAACAGATGTTGTCCACTGTAGTCACTGACACCACTTTCACATTGGATGACAGGGTGGGTTTCGCAGATTCTCTTGGCCCTTTCAGCAGCTGTTCCACCACCACAGTCTCCAGGGTCACATTCCTGTCAAAATAAACTTTTCTCTCCTCTTTTACCAGTTTCTCACCGTCTTTGCTGACAAAGTAAAGCACCACATCAGTCTCCTGGTAAGAGTTCAGGTTCTCCCCGGAATTCTCCAGAAAACTGTCCTGGTTCATAATGCCGATGGGCTTTTGATTAGAGTCCAGAAACGGCTGGCCGTCAATCTGGAATTTCACATACTGGATATCAGAAAGCTGGGCAAATGTCTTCACCACCCCTGCCCTGGCAAGAACCTCCCGGGCTGCATCCATCTCCAGATACTCCCGGTTAAAATCCAGATTCAACACCCCGTCGTGGACACTGTGAGTGGTAATCTCCACCCCCTTGGGAAGCAGACTGATGTTCTTCTTCCCATGTTCTCTGGTATTGAGCAGTTTCATAAAGTCCTGAATCATATCTTCTGTGGTTTCCCTGGACGGCTGATACGCGGTCTTCACCAGCTCCGTCTTTGTCTCGTCCACATAATAAAAATAGTAATCTGACTCTGGCACATGGCCCCTGCCCGCCGAACACCCAGTAGTGCCGGCTATGACCAGACACAGCAAACCAATCCATTTTTTCATGGCAGCCTCCCTACGGAATATAGGACAGAGGCATCCGGACAGTAAACGTGGTTCCCTCTTCTTCCCTGCTGTTGACATTAATCGTTCCATGCTGCATAAATATAGAACCTCTGGCAATGGCCAGGCCCAGCCCCGTCCCGCCGATTTCTCTGGAATGGGACTTGTCCACCCGGTAGAATCTCTCAAAAATTTTCTCCAGAGAATCCTCCGGAATCCCCATGCCGGAATCGGAGACTGTCACATAGAAAAACTTGTGGTCCGCGTCCAGAGATACTCTCACCCATCCGTCATCCACATTATATTTGATTCCGTTTTCCACCAGATTGGAGATGGCCAGTGTGAACTTCACCTCATCCACATCCGCCTCCACAGGGCGGAAACTGTCCAGTATCAGATCAATATTCCTCCTGTCCGCAATGGCACTGAGGCGCTTTAAAATCGTTCCCAGCAGATCATTGATATTCAGATGCTCCATTTTCAAGTCGGAAACTTTCTTATCCAGCTTCACCAGAGACAAAAGGTCCGTAATGATCTTATTTTCCCGGTCAATCTCCACAGTAATATCCTGGAGAAATTCCTGATAGAGTTCCTCCGGTACATTTTCCTGTCCCACAAGGGAGTCCGCCAGCACTTTCATGGAAGTCATGGGCGTCTTCAGCTCATGGGATACATTGGAGACAAATTCCTGTCTGGATTCGTCCAG
>CANSYV010000126.1 GCA_947651335.1 uncultured Lachnospiraceae bacterium | reverse complement strand
GCTCTTGCTAATTCCAAATTTCTTGGCGGTTTGTCTTACAGTTGCCTTAGAATCAATAATATAATGAGCGATCTCAACGGCCCGCTCTTCAATATAATCTTTCAAAAATAGCCTCTAAAATGAACTGTTTTTACAATCTATGCGGGAAAATGGGCAATTAGAATATTCTCTTGACAATCCACAAAAAGACAGGCAAAATATATAGGCACTATCATCAAAGGGGAAAGCGGGGTATACATATGAATAAAAAAGAAATTGCGGAGATCAAAAAGCAGTTTAAACCAGAACAGGCGGTAATCAGCCGTATCTGCGGGTGTTATATAGATGCGGAAAAGGAGAAAAAGCTGTCGTTTCGCCAGGCTTTTTTGTCCATGTCTGAAGAAGAAGTTTTCAAGTACTGTGATATATTCCGGCGGACTTTGTCCGGCACTCTGGGGAAGAATCTGTTAAATATGGAATTTCCTCTGGAACAGGAGGAATCCGGGGGAACCCAGGAGTTTCTCCTGCGGCTGCGGGACAGCCATCTGGAACAGGACGAGCTGCTGGAAGAATTTTATGATAAAGTAGTGGAGAGCTGGTATCATCCGGAGAATTATCTGATTCTGCTCATTGACGCTGTCTATGATATTCCCGGGAAAGCCTCCGACAAAACGGAAATGTTCGACGCCTCTGACAGCGTGTATCATTTTCTTTTGTGCAGTATCTGTCCGGTAAAATTGTCCAAAAGCGGGCTGTGCTATAATCCTGAGTCCAATGCCATCGAAGAGCGGGTGCGGGACTGGGTTGTGGAGGCTCCTGCAAACGGCTTTCTATTTCCTGCCATGATGGACCGGGATACAGACATTCACAGCACCCTGTATTATTCCAAAAAACCGGAAGAACTGCAGGAGGATTTTATATCGTCAGTGCTGGGATGTGATATGCCCCTGTCTGCGGCAGGACAGAGGGAGACATTCAACACCTTACTGGCGGATACGCTGGGGGAGAGATGTGATTATGAAGTGGTGAAAAATATCCACGAAGAGTTAAATGAAATGTTGGACGAGCACAGCCGGATGGAGGAGCCGGAACCATTGACGCTGGAGAAACAGGATATCCGCCGTCTCATGGCGGACAGCGGAGCGCCGGAAGAATCCCTGGAGGCATTGGAGGAAACCTTTGATGCCGTCACCGGACAGCAGACGTCTCTTCTGGCTTCCAATATTGCCAGCCAGAAGAAATTCAGTATCCAGACTCCGGATGTAGTGGTGACCATCAATCCGGAGCGGGCTGACCTGGTGGAAACCCGGCTCATTGACGGAAAGCAGTGTCTGATCATAACAGTGGATGACCACATTGAAGTGAACGGAGTGAACGTGCGCACGCTTCCGGCGCCTACGGACTGATACATATGGCAGACAGGGGAGAAATTGGCAGGGGGATGGGCTGTCTGCCGGTTGCGCATTTGTCAGAATATGTTATAATTGAGTCATGTGGACACCAAATGTTCACAATATATTACGAAATGGTGTACTAAAAGTTACGAGGTGGAGAATAAGAAAATGCAGATCATTATTGTGGGGTGTGGAAAAGTCGGCATGGCCCTGGCGGCCAAGCTGAGCGTGGAGGACCATAACATTACGGTTGTGGATACTGACAGCAATGCATTACAGATGGTGGCAAATACTTATGATGTGAGGGGAATTGTGGGAAACGGCGCCAGCTACAGTGTGCTGGCGGAGGCAGATTTGGACCAGACAGATCTGATCATTGCGGTGACAGAGTCTGACGAGCTGAATCTGCTGTGCTGTGTGATAGCGAAGAAGGCGGGAAGATGCCAGACAATTGCCCGGGTGCGCAATCCCATTTATATTGACGAGAGGATATTTATCAAAGAGGAACTGGGGCTGTCCATGATTATTAATCCGGAATTTGCGGCTGCCATGGAGATTTCCAGGCTTTTGTGCTTCCCCAGTGCTATTGAGATTGACACATTTGCAAAGGGAAGGGTGGAGATGCTGCGGCTGCGGATCTCACAGAGCTGTATTTTGGACGGCATGGCTCTGAAAAGACTTCCCTCCTCTCTGGGATGTGATATTTTGATTTGCGCAGTGGAGAGAGATGACGAAGTGACCATCCCTTCGGGAGATTTTATCCTGCGGGTGGGGGATACCCTGTCCATGGTGGCATCCCACAAAAATGCCGCGAAATTTTTCCATAAAATAGGCCTGAAGACTCATCAGGTGAAGAACACCATGTTAATCGGCGGAGGCCAGATTTCTGTATATCTGGCGAAGATTCTGCAGAAAATGGGAATTATGGTAAAAATCATTGAGCTCAATGAGAGAAGATGTGAGGAATTGTGCGACCTTCTGCCAAAGGCCATTGTCATCTGCGGGGATGGAAGTGACGAGGAGCTGCTGAGGGAAGAACGTATTGACCAGATGGATTCTGTGGTGACTCTCACAGGGATTGACGAGGAGAATATTATTTTGTCCCTTTTTGCCAAGACGAAGGTGAAAGTAAAGACAGTGACCAAGCTGAACCGTCTGCAGATTAATGAGGTGATCCGCTCCCTGGATCTGGACAGTGTGGTATATCCCAAGCATCTCACCGCAGAGGCAATTTTACAGTATGTGCGTGCTACCCAGAATTCCATTGGGAGTAATGTAGAGACTTTGTATAAATTGATTGATGATAAAGTGGAAGCTCTGGAATTTTGTATACAGAAGCATTCGCGGGTGGCGAATATCTGTCTGCAGGAGCTGAAGATCCGTGAAGATGTGCTGGTTGCCTGTATCAGCAGGAACGGGAAAGTGATTATTCCCGGAGGCCGGGACAAGATTCTTCCGGGGGACAGTGTGGTTGTGGTGACCACATGCAGCGGTTTGACAGATGTGGAAAACATTTTAGATAATTGAGTACATAGTTCATTTTTAGAAAGGTATCGGCAAAGCCATGAATTATTCCATGCTGGTCTATATTCTTGGAACTGTCCTCAAGATTGAAGGAGTTTTTTTGGCGCTTCCAAGTATTACAGCTGTTTTATATCAGGAAAAGTGTCTTTGGGCATTTTTGGTTACCATGATTTCCTGCCTGGCCATCGGAATCGGCCTCACCTGGAAAAAGCCGTCCAATATGGCCTTTTATTCCAAGGAGGGATTTCTGGCAGTATCATTAAGCTGGGTATTTTTGAGTATTTTCGGCTGTGTTCCCTTTGTGATAAGCGGGGAGATCCCGTCTTTCACAGACGCGCTGTTTGAGACAATTTCCGGTTTTACCACCACAGGAGCCAGTATATTAAGCGATGTGGAATCATTATCAAAAAGCATGCTGTTCTGGCGTAGCTTTACCCACTGGATCGGGGGGATGGGGGTTTTAGTGTTCATCCTGACCATCCTGCCCGCGTCAGGGGGGCACCATATGTATCTGATGAAGGCAGAGAGCCCGGGGCCCTCTGTGAGCAAGCTGGTTCCCAGGGTGAGACAGACAGCCCGTATTCTCTATGCCATCTATTTTGTGATGACTGTCATAGAGATTATACTGCTGCTGGCGGGGAGAATGCCGCTGTTTGACGCGGTTACATTGTCAATGGGCACTGCGGGAACCGGTGGATTCGGTGTGCTCAATGACAGTGTGGGGTCTTACAGCCATTATATGAGGAATGTGATCACTATTTTTATGATCCTCTTTGGCGTGAATTTCAATGTTTATTATCTGCTTATGTGTAAGAAGTGGAGGCAGGCGTTCCGGGTGGAGGAAGTGCGGACGTATCTGGGAATTATTCTTTTTTCCATTGTTGTGATTACATTTAATGTGCGAAGCTTCTTCCCCAGCATCTGGGAGGCTTTTCAGCAGGCGGCCTTTCAGGTGGGGTCTGTGATCACCACCACCGGATATTCTACGGTGGACTTCGGGAAGTGGCCGCAGCTGTCCCAGTCCATTCTGGTGCTGCTGATGTTTGTGGGCGCCTGCGCAGGCAGCACTGGGGGCGGTATCAAAGTATCCAGGATTTTGATTATGGTAAAAAGCATTAAGCGGGAACTGCACACCATGGCACATGCCCGCATGCGCATGAAAATTAAGATGGACGGCCATGTGGTGGAGCCGGATACGCTGCGATCCATCTATGTATTCTTCATCTGCTGGCTGATGGTCTTCGCAGGCTCCATGCTTTTAGTCAGTGTGGACAACTTTGATTTTACCACCAACTTTACGGCAGTCGCGGCCACCCTGAATAATATCGGGCCAGGCCTGAGCCATGTGGGCCCTTCGGGAAATTTTGGGGACTTTTCTCTGTTCTCAAAATATGTACTGATGTTTGACATGCTGGTGGGACGTCTGGAGATATTTCCCATGATTGCGCTGTTCCATCCGGGCATCTGGCGCAGACAGTAAGGGACTGTAGGAAAAACAACTGATACATAGTGAAAGGATAAACCGGGTGTATAGGAAAGACTGTACACCCGGTTTATATTTAGCTGAGAAACTGTATGATTGGGCTATACCAGAGGCATAGAACACACATAAACGTACATAACAATAAAGTGGCAGGCACTTCCCAGCATGACGAAAATGTGAAAAATCTCGTGGGAGCCGAAATACAGATGACGTTTGTCAAAAAGGGGAACTTTCAGCCCGTAGATAACGCCGCCGACGGTGTACATAATGCCTCCGGCCAGCAGCCAGCCGAATCCCGCGGCAGGCAATGCGTGGAACAAAGGGACGAAGGCCAGAACACACAGCCAGCCCATTCCGATGTACAAAACACTGGACACCCATTTAGGGCAGGTAATCCACAGTGCTTTCAGTAAAATGCCCAGCAGTCCCACAGCCCACACCAGTCCGCACAGCACATAGCCCAGGCGGTTGTGCAGGACGATTAAGCACACAGGTGTGTAGCTTCCGGCAATCATGATGCTGATCATCATATGGTCCATTTTCCGCAGCCGTCGGTTCACTGCTTCCGTGGAGTCAATGGAATGATAGAGGGTGCTGGAAAAATACAGCAGAATCATGGTAAGGATGAAAATGCCCAGTGCGAAAATGTGAAGTGCATCGGTCTGCCGGGCAGCTTTTAAAAGGAGCGGGATGGCTCCAGCCATTGCCAGGACCATGGCGATGCCGTGTGTGATTGCGCTGACAGGGTCTTTTAATTTTAGTGTCATAGAAATACCTCCAATAACAGAAACGATTTCATGTAGTTATCAATACTATGTGCAAGGTTTAAGAATACTATAACATGTTTTTCAAAAATTGCAAGCCTTTTGCATATTTTTTCTCCTTTTACCAATACTATGGGTACAAGCAAAAGGAGGAAAATAAAGATGAAAGCAACGGGAATTGTCCGTAGAATTGACGATTTGGGCCGGGTGGTCATTCCCAAAGAGATACGCAGGACATTA
>CANSYV010000125.1 GCA_947651335.1 uncultured Lachnospiraceae bacterium | reverse complement strand
TCTCAGCGGCTTTCCAGCCAATAATGTGCCCAGAACCGGATGGTATGTTTCCAGCAGAATGTTGTCAATCTGATGATAATTCTCCTGGGTGATCAATGATTCTTTCAACATGAGACCTGCCACGGACAGGGACACCCGGTACATCAGTTCCGCTTCAAATTCTTCTTCTCCCATAAATACCTCCCAGCTGCATTTGTCCTATCACATCCTATGTGCCAGGGGCTTGTCACTATTCTAAGTTGATGATTTACAAAGCATTCCTCTGTCAGCATGATTGCCAACATCCCAAACCTGCGGTATAATAAAAATAAAAAGGAAGGTTTTCTATGAGCGATTATCATATCTCAACCGATTGTCTGCGTGCCGGCTACCGCCCTGAAAACGGAGGGCCGCGGAACATGCCCATCATTCAGTCCACCACATTCCGCTATGATTCCAGCGAGGAAATGGGGATGCTGTTTGACCTGGAGAAAAGCGGGTACTTCTATACCCGTCTGCAGAATCCCACCAACGACATGGTGGCCGCGAAAATATGCCGTCTGGAAGGCGGTTCTGCCGCTATGCTTCTGTCCTCTGGACAGGCGGCGAATTTTTATGCTGTTTTCAATATTGCAGGGTGCGGTGACCACATCATCTCCTCTGCTGCCATCTATGGGGGCACTTATAATCTGTTTGCTGTTACCATGAAACGAATGGGCATCCAGGTTACTTTTGTGGACCCGGATTGTTCTGAAGAAGAGCTGGCTGCCGCTTTTCTGCCAAATACCAAGGCAGTATTCGGTGAGGTGATTGCCAACCCGGCGCTCACTGTCCTGGATATTGAGAAATTCGCAGAGGCCGCCCACGCTCACGGGGTTCCTCTGATTTTGGATAATACGTTTCCCACTCCTGTCAACTGCCGTCCATTTGAGTGGGGATGTGATATTGTCACACACTCCACCACCAAATATATGGACGGCCACGCTCTCACTGTAGGCGGCGCCATTGTGGACAGCGGAAAATTTGACTGGAATGCCTATGCTGAAAAATTCCCCGGACTCACCACCCCGGATGAAAGTTACCATGGAGTCACCTACACCCAGCGTTTTGGGCTGGAAGGCGCCTATATCACCAAGGCTACTGTCCAGCTGATGCGTGATCTGGGCTCCATTCCTTCCCCCCATAACTGTTTTCTGCTGAATGTGGGACTGGAAACACTGCCTCTGCGTATGAAAAAGCACTGTGAAAATGCACAGGCTGTGGCAGAATTTCTGGACAAGCATGAACAGACCGCATGGGTGCAGTATGCGGGACTGCCTGGAGATAAGTACTATGACAGGGCGAAAAAATATATGCCCCAGGGCACCTGCGGCGTGATTGTGTTCGGAGTCAGAGGCGGCAGAGCGGCGGCTGAGAAATTTATGGGCAGATTGAAGCTGATATCCATTGCCACCCATGTGGCGGATGCCCAAAGCTGTATTCTCCACCCTGCCTCCTCCACCCACCGTCAGATGAATGACGAAGAACTGGCCGCGGCCGGCGTATCCGCTGACCTGGTACGCCTCTCTGTGGGTATTGAGGACGTGAGAGATATTATCACGGATTTGATGCAGGCTCTGGAAGGCATCTAAAACTCCTGTGCCTATGCCTGTCTGTCCGCTGTCTGTTTATAAGAAAATCCGGACGATATGGCATGGGCCGGACACGCGTTTTTGCATCTTCCGCATCGTATGCATTCCGGACTGTTACTGTCCTTTGCCGCCTCCACAGCCATGGGACAGACCTGCTCACAGGTTTTACACCCAGTACACCGGTCTGAATCCAGGTGCATCTGATAAAAACTGAATCGGTTAAAGACACTGTAAAATGCTCCCAGCGGACATAAGTACCTGCAGAATGGACGGGGGATGACCATTCCGGCAGCTGCAATCAATATGAGTACCAGCGTTTTCCAGCCGAACAGCGCACCGGCTGCCTGGCGCAGCTGGGGATTGGCCAGCAGATGGGGAATCCCGCCGCCCAGTGTCCCGGCCGGGCAGATATATTTACAGAAATAAGGCGGCGTGATTCCTGTCTCTGTCACCGCGAATGCAGGGAGTATACATACCATAACCAGGAGAATTACATATTTCACACGGCGGGCCGGTCTGTCAATCTTTTCCGGCACCTTTTTCTTCCGGAACGGAATTTTATACAGCAGGTCCTGCACCAGTCCGAAGGGACACAAAAGCCCGCAGATGGCCCGTCCCAGCGCCACGCCAAAGAGCATAAGCATTCCCAGCACATAAAATGGAAAATGACGGCGGATACCACCCAGGGCAGTCTGAAGGGAGCCAATGGGACAGGCCCCCAGGGCACCAGGACAGGAATAGCAGTTCAGCACAGGTACACAGATGCCCTTACTGTTTCCCGTGAAAATCCTGCCTTTTTGAAATCCCGCCACATACCCGTTGAACAAAACCGCAGCCGCAAGCTGGATGAACCGCTGTCTGCTTATCCGATTCCGATGCATTCCAGACATATTTTCACCGCCTTTCCCAGCACCTCCAGCGGTTCTCTTCTCATAAGCCCAATGGCTGTAAAAATAATGGCCGCACCCAATATTCCAAAGCGCAGTGCCGAATATTTCCCGTCAATCTTTTTCAACGCTGATTTTTTCCTTTCCCATTGATTTTAAAATGCTGTTAATGGCATCTGTATACGACTCTGCCAGGTCTTCCTGGCCGCCGATGATCACATCTGACGAAGTATTTCCATCCTTATCCACGAAAATTGTTGTGGGTGTATACTGAATCTCCCTGCATACCTTCTCAAAATCCCCGTCTCCCGACAGCAGTGTGGTCCCCTCAAATCCCGCCTGGCTTAAGATCTCTCTGGCATCTTCCTGGTAATCCCCGCCATCCAGGCAGACCGTCAATACCTGTATATTGTCAGGCAGAGACTCTGAAAATCTGGCTAATGCAGGCATTTCCGCAATGCACGGGCCGCACGTCACAGACCAGAAATTAATCACTGTCACATCTTTCTCCGAAAGATTATCCTGTGTAAAGGCAGCATCATCCAGCGTTTCTGCCTCAAAATGTTTCAGATTGCTGAAAGCTCCTTCACTTTCTGCCTCCTGGCTGGTCTCTGCTAAAGGCTGCTCCGGCTGTTCTTCCCTGGCGCATCCGGTGAAAAGCGCAGTGAATCCGAGAGCTGTGCTGAGAATCAAGGAAACGATTTGTTTGTGTCTCATAATTTTTTTACCTCTTTTCTTTCTAAAATCCTCATAAGCATCTCTATTTTATCACAATTCCATGCGTTTTTCCTGCATAGATCTGCCATAAATCTGCCACAAACATGCCACAAGCAAAAAATAACAAGCTCCATTTATCCGTCCCACGGTAAATGAAGCCTGCCAAAGTCCCTGTAACGTATTCTTTACATTCCTCACATTTTCCATTTCAGGAGCAGCGCGGAATTGATGATGACCAGCACAGACCCGGCATTGTGGACCAGAGCACCGATAATGGGATTTAAGATACCTGTCACTGCCAGGGTAACTGCAAGAAAGTTCAGACCCATGGAAAAACTCAAATTACATTTTATGGTGGTCATCATCCTCTTGGACAATGCAAGCAGATGGGGAAGTTCTCTTACCTCATCATCCACCAGCGCAATGTCTGCCGCGTCCACTGCGATATCACTTCCGATTCCGCCCATGGCAATGCCCACATCGGCTCTTTTCAATGCGGGAGCATCGTTGATTCCGTCGCCGATCATGCAGACCCCTTCCTGATTTTTCTGATAAGAAGCAATCCACTGGAGTTTATCCTCCGGCAGACAGTCCCCATGGACTTCTTCTATATGCAGCTGCCCTGCAATGGCACCGGCAGCATTTTCGTTGTCCCCGGTGAGCAGAACAGGCTGTACTTTCAGCTTTGCCAGATGTTCAACCATACCCGGGCTTTCTTTTCTCACCGTGTCGGAAAGAACAAGATACCCTGCCATAACCTGCTCTGCCATTACATAAATCACGGTACAGCCCTGGTCGAGATACTGCTTTGCCTGTGCAAATACCTGCTCTGACGTTTTGTCTTTGTGTTCCTCCATCATCTGCCTGTTTCCTGCCAGTATCTCCTTCCCCTCCACGACAGCCATAACGCCCCGGCCTGGAATCATCTGAAAGTTTTCCGCCTGCAGCATCTTTTTGCCTGTTTCCTGCCGGTAGCAGCGGGCCACCGCTTTTCCCAGGGGATGTTCGGAAAACTGCTCTGCCGCAGCGCAGAGAGCGTACACCTCACTCCCCTGAATGTCCGGCAGGACACTCACTGCATGAATCACCTGTGCCGCGCCGTATGTAAGGGTTCCTGTTTTGTCAAAGGTAATTTTTGATACTTTGGCCAGACGTTCCAGGGCGTCTCCCTCTTTCACAAGAAACCCGTGTTTTGCCGCATTTCCAATAGCCGCCATGATTGCTGTGGGGGTAGCCAGCACCAGCGCGCAGGGACAGAAAACAACCAGCACAGTCACAGCGCGGATGATCTCACCACTCGCCAGCCAGGTGAGGACAGCGGCGGTCAGTGCGGCAGCAACGATCCATGTGGCCCATCGGTCGGCAAGGCCCACGATCTCAGCCTTATCCGCATCTGCCGACTGCACCAGCCGAATCATCCGCTGGATGGAACTGTCCTCCCCCACTTTGGACGCTTTCATCTCAAAAACTCCGAACTGGTTGACTGTGCCGCTGGAGACTTGGTCCCCGGCTGATTTATCCACTGGCAGGGATTCCCCTGTCATCACCGCCTGATTCACAGAAGTTAATCCGGAGACAATGACGCCATCCACCGGAACTGTTTCACCTGGGAGAACCCGCAGCAAATCCCCCACCTGCACCTGCTGGGCAGGAATAACCTTTTCGGTTCCCTCTGACAGCACTCTGGCCGTCTGGGGTGTCAAATGGACCAATTTCTCAATTCCCGCACGGGCCTTGGCCACTGTGAGATCTTCAAGGAGTGCCCCCAGCTGCATAATAAAAGCCACTTCGCCGGCAGCAAAGTCTTCGCCGATGCATATGGAGGCGATGAGGGCCAGAGAGACCAGTACATCCGCCTTAATATCAAACTTTGTCACCAGACCGATAAATGCCTCCAAAATAATGGGGATACCGCACAATATGACCGCTGCCCACGCCGCATCAAAAGGCAGTGCTGCCAGGTCAAATAGACTGATGATAAGCGCTGCGCCGGAAAGGGCCAGCAGCAGAATATCCTTTTTGACCCCTCCCAGCTCCAGCAGATACTCTAATCTTTCCGCCAATTTTTTCATTCTTCCTCTCCTTTCACCGTGCATGTCTGGATTCCTATACCATAGGGGGTATCTGTATTTTTTCATTATACACATAGGGGTATAGGTTGTCAATAGGCGACGAAGTTTCTTATACCATAAAAAAACC
>CANSYV010000124.1 GCA_947651335.1 uncultured Lachnospiraceae bacterium | reverse complement strand
CAGGAGGCATTGCAATGATTGAAGCAACGAGCTGTGGCGGTGTGGTAATTTATCGTGGGAAGATTTTGGCACTGTACAAATCCTATAAGAACCGCTATGAGGGATGGGTGCTGCCAAAAGGTACCGTAGAAGAAGGAGAAGCGTACAAAGAAACCGCGCTTCGGGAGGTGAAAGAGGAAGCGGATGTAAATGCAGCCGTAGTAAAGTATATTGGCCGGAGCCATTATCATTTTGCTGTGCCCGAAGACGTGGTTGCAAAAGAAGTACACTGGTATCTGATGACGGCGGACAATTATCATAGTAAGCCTCAAAGGGAAGAATATTTTGTTGACTCTGGCTATTATAAGTTCCACGAAGTATATCATCTGCTGCGGTTTTCCAATGAAAAGCAGATTGTAGAGCGTGCATATGGTGAGTATATGGAACTTAGAAAAGCGCATATGTGGGGGTGTACAAAATATTTCTGAGAAAAAGGGGCGCTTCAAAAAGGCGTCCCTTTGATGTTTAGTTTTTGAAAAATTGGGTAATCTTTAAAGTGAGCAGGTAAATAGAGCATGTTGACATGGTATGGACATTTGTACGTGGGAGAGAAGGCTAAAAGACAGGTACGCAGAACCATGGGACGAATCAATAAGAGAAAACCGACACCGGGTATTTATCTCCTTACCCTGCCCCGCAATGGCAGGAATGTGATGGAGATTGTATCTACTGCTGTGTTATTGCAGGAGACTGCCCATATGCGGTGCCCCAAAGTGATGGGCATTGCGCGGGGGAAAGAAGAGGCATGTGTGTTGATGCAGAAGATCTTGAAGGAAACTTATGCGGCTACCGGAGGGTTCTGCATAGAAAAATATCTGAATTTACAGGAGGCACAGGGCAGGTGAAGAAATGCTACATATACTTTGGCTGGTGATTAAGTGCATAGGGATTGTGCTGGTTTTTCTGCTGGCCCTGATACTTTTGGCTGCGGCACTGGTTTTGTTCTGTCCGGTCCGTTACCGGGGGAGAGCCGAAAGGGATGCTGATAAATGGGAAATTTCCGGCAGAGCCGGCTGGCTGCTGGGGTTAGTCAGTGTGCGCGTAGCTGGAGGCAGTGAGGGCTCCCGTGTGCGGATACGCCTGTTGGGAATCGACACGGCAGTGTGGAAGAATCTTTTTGTCAGGAAAAAGACTGCCAGAAAGAAGAAGACTGACGGGGAAACGCAGGTCAGGGCCCAATCCTCTTCAAGCGGGGACAAATCAAGTGAGGAAAAACTGCCGTATGACAGAGAAGCAGCCGCAGAGCCTGAGCCCCGGGAGCCGAAGCCAGAAGCTGAAATTGCAGAAGATGCCCCGCCGACACCTTTCAAAAAGAGCAGAGAAAACTTTTTGAAGCGTTTTTGGAGGAATCTTGTAGAAAAATGCCGAAGCATCCGGGAGGGCGTAAAGAGAATGATGACAGCCCTCCGGAATCTGTGCAGTACCGTCACTTTGTGGAAAGAGTTTCTGGGGAGAGGGGAGACGAAAGCGGCGTTTGGCCGTACATGGCAGCAGATTCTCGCCCTTTTGCGCCACGCAGGCCCACAGAAAATAAAAGGCTGGGTAGATCTGGGGCTGGGAAGTCCGGCTGCCACCGGACAGCTGCTGGCTGTTCTGGGCGCGTCTTATCCCATCCACCGCAGCTGTCTCACGGTGAATCCGGTCTGGGACAGAAAAGTTCTGGAGGGAAATGTCCAGATGCGGGGAAGAGTCTATGGCGCAGCGCTGCTGTATGCTGCGTGCAGGCTGTATTTTGATAAAAATGTGAAGACAACGCTGCGCTGGATGATGCAGCAGGCAGGTTAATCTAATGTTAACATAACGAAATGGAGGAGATTATGGCACAGGAGAACAATAATGATTTTCAATCAACGGTCAGTGCGCTGTTTAAAGGGATGGAAGGCTATGTGGATGCCAGGACAGTGGTGGGAGATGCCATCCACATTGGCGATACCATTATTCTTCCCCTGGTGGATGTGGCTTTTGGCATTGGGGCAGGGGCCTTCTCAGGAGATAAGAAGAATAACGGGGGCGGCGGCATGGGCGGTAAAGTGACACCCTGCGCGGTACTGGTGATACAAAATGGCACCACGAAACTGGTGAATGTGAAAAATCAGGATGGTCTCACCAAAGTGCTGGATATGGTTCCTGATTTTGTGAATAAATTCACTTCAGGCGGCGGGACAGATATGGCGGTGGAAGAGGACGCTGAGGAACTGGAAAAAGATGAGTAGCAGACAGGCATAGAACAGACTGTCCGCGCATAAATATAGAAGTAAAAGTGTGTGGGAGTGTGTCTGCAAAAGGCAGGCATACTCCGGAAGCAGGAGCTTGTATGCGCCGTGTCGCTGGTCTTGCGTTATTTTTTACTGGCATTGGCATGGTCATTGCCCTGATTGCTCCTAAAGGTCTGATCATGGTGCTGATAGCAGCTATATGCCTCTTGGCAGGTTATAATTTATTTTGCTGTCCTTAGAGCTTTGTCTGGACAGAATAAAACAGACGGTGGACTCTCATTTCAGAAAAGAATCCGCCGTCTATTCGGTTATCCGTATATTTACTGTCAATCTCTAAGCCCTTTCTACTTTTCCGGATCTCAGACATGAAGTACATACATACTGCTTTTTCGTAGCATTGTTTACTTTTATTCTTACGGATTTTATATTGGGTTTCCACATTTTATTGGACCTTCTATGGGAATGGCTTACTTTATTACCAAAGTATACGCCTTTTCCACAAATGGAACATTTTGCCATCACTGCACCTCCTCGATACTTTTTTCAACAATATGTCTATTCTATCAGAAGAATTTTATTTTTGCAAGAGAAACTGAAAAAAACTTTATGGAATTTAACCGAATTTAACTTTTGGGTAAATCTTGAAATTGGCAGGGCTTAATAGTATACTTATTTTAGGAATATTTGGGATCAAGAAGGAGGAGGAAAGATGAGGGATTGGATGCGCGTGCTGCTGGCCGCCGGTGTGCTGCTTTTGGGCAGTCCTCCGTTACAGGCACAGGCTTCAGCATCAATACAGGTGGATGTCCCGGCGAAACATGAGTCCACCATAGCGCCGGGGAGAAATTTTTACGTTAAGGGAACGTACAATCTGCCGGCTGGATATACCGCCAGCCAGGTGGCGGTGAATATGTACCGTTACGGCAGTCAGGAAGTGGTGCGCCGGGTACAGGGAAATGTAAAAAATCCCCCTCTCTGGGTGGAGGGAAACACTTCGGTGAGCATTAATTCCTGGGGCTCTGCAGAAGATATCAAAAACAGCGGGATGCCGGATCTGGTCTGGGACGGTGTGAATCCGGATTCTTTTTACCAGGGATACAGCAAATGTTATTTTGACGATATCGGGTTCGCCGCATTGATTCCCGGCGGAGAAGGGGAGATCGACGACGGGATGACTCTGCTGGATGAGAGCGGCAGTCCTTACCCTGTACTGGCATCCGGGGATTACTGGCTGGAGATTTCTGTTTCCTGCCAGGACGGTCAGGGAAGCCAGAATATCATAAAGTGGAACCGCCCTATTACCATCGGGGTCACAGAGAATAAACTTTTGGCAAGATTTTCACCGGACAGCCATATGAACCGTATCAGCGAGTGGGCCGGAATGCGGGGTTACCGCATCTATAATGACCCCTTTGCCGGAAACTGGTGGGGGTCGAATTTTGAGATTCCCGGAGAGATGCGGGCATCGGATCTGGCAGAGTATTCCGCGGGAAAATCACATTTTGTGATTTATAATGTGAGCAGCGGCAGCACGGCTTACAAAGTGGAACTGGCCCGGCTTCAGCAGCAGGGTGTGGTGAATCATGCCAGCCGCCTGGTAAATTATTATTATCAGTACGGAGAACCCATCTTAAAGGACGGCAGGGAAAGTGATATCACAGCCTTTGAGACAGGGGACAAACTCCAGCTGACCCGGGCGGAGGTGGGAGAGAACATCTCCGGTGAGACAGGCGTATATGACCAGGATGATACGGTGGTGCCTGAATACGATTTGGATTTTTCAGACGGCATACAGGCGGAGGCGGGAGATAAAATCGCCCTGTACGGTGTGGCCGCGCCCATTCAGATTTCCCCGGCAGATATCCAGGAAATTGGCCCGGGAACGGATAAAAATTCATTTCTTTTGAATAATAAAATAAGTACACTGCACTATGAAATCACCGGGAGTGATATTTCACAGGAGATGGACGAAGCCGTGGTTCTGAACCGTATCAGCGGCGGCTGGGATAACTTTTCCGAACTGGAGTTTAAGCATGTGCTGGAAATCACAGAGGAAATGGCGGCCAAGGATCTGGATGTCCATATAATGGGATACGATGCCCACGGCCAGGCAGTGGCAGGCACAGAAGAAGCGTTTCAAATCCATGTGGCGGCCAACGCGCAGAAGCCTCAGGTGACGCCTTCCCCGCAGCCGGGGCCGGAAGTGACACCCTCCCCGTCCCCCCAGCCTTTGAAGAAGCCGGGCAGGACGAAGATCACTTCTTTTTCTTCCACCCCCCGGACAGCGTCCGTGAAATGGAAAAAGGTATGCGGTGCCGATCAATATGCAGTTTACCGATACAGCAGGCAGAAAAATAAATGGGTAAAAATAGCTGAGACAAATAAAACTTCTTATAAGAACAGAGAGCTTCTGCCAGCCAGAGATTACTGGTTCCGGATACGAAGCATCAGACAATCTTCGGACGGCAGGAGAAGTTACGGTGATTACAGCAGTGCCGTCAAGATTCTGACCCATCCGGAAGTGCCCAGGAAAGTAAGATTTTGGCAGACACAAAATACTGCCGCCTGTGGGAACGCTGTTCTGACTATGAATGTGTCCAAACGGGCAGACGGTTATTATGTGTATCAGCTGAAAAACGGCAGATACCGTGTGGCCTATAAAATCGCGGGCACGAAAGTATATCAGCGCACAGGCACAAAGAAACAAAAAGTTTACCATAGGATAGGAACCGCGAAGCTCAAAAATGGAAAGATAACATGTACTCTGCCGGGAGTGAGCGGGACAGGAGGCTGCCAGGCATACTTTAAGGTACGTTCTTATGCGAAGAAAAGCGGGTGCCAGCAGCAGAACAGCCTGTACAGTAAGCCCAAGAAGCTGTATTAAGGATCTGTTTTTCAATAACCCAAAAATCATAATTTTTTAAATATATCAAGGAGGTTAACCTTATGAGCGCACGCTTAGATTCTGAACTGGGACAGATTGTCATCGACCCAGATGTAATTGCCATGTATGCGGGAAGTGTTGCGGTAGAATGCTTCGGTATTGTGGGAATGGCAGCTGTCAGTGTAAAGGACGGGCTGGTAAAGCTTCTCCGCAAAGACAGCCTGAAACATGGAATCAATTTTTACATTGATTCCATGTTTCAGGCTGTCTTTGCGGAGAAGCTTTA
>CANSYV010000123.1 GCA_947651335.1 uncultured Lachnospiraceae bacterium | reverse complement strand
GCCAGCATCAGTAAAGCAGAACTGAAAGTGGGAGAAACCGCCGAAATCACAGCCATGGTAACTCCAGAAAATGCCACAGACAAAACCGTAACCTACGAAACCCTCGACCCGTCCATAGCCACAGTCAGCACAAACGCCGAGGGCAGGGGAATCGTCACAGCCGTAAGTGTAGGAAATACAAAGATCAAAGTGACCGCCCAGGGCGGAGCAGATGTGAGCTGTGAAGTGGATGTGAAAGTGGCAGCCACTCCGGTAACCAGCATCAATGCCAGCATCAGTAAAGCAGAACTGAAAGTGGGAGAAACCGCCGAAATCACAGCCACGGTAACTCCAGAAAATGCCACAGACAAAACCGTAACCTACGAAGCTCTCGACCCGTCCATCGCCACAGTCAGCAAGAATGCAGACGGCAAAGGAATCGTCACAGCCGTAAGTGAGGGAAATGCCAGAATCAAAGTGGCCGCCCAGGGCAAAACAGATGTGAGCACAGAAGTCTCGGTAAAAGTGGTAAAAGCTGATGTCCCGGTTAATCCGGACACTCCTATCACAAAGATTGACATCCAGCTGGAAAAGGACGAAATGACAGTGGGTGAAACCCTGAAAATCGCCGTACAGATAGCCCCGGAGGGAGCCACAGAAAAAGTGGTCTATGAATCCGGCGACATCAATATTGTGAAAGTAGATGAAAACGGACTCATCACAGCCCTTTCCGCAGGAACCGTCAAGGTAATGGCAAAGAGCGAGAGCGGACAGGTAGTGGCAGAGGTCACCATCACCGTAAAAGAAGATAAAAAAGAGAAAAAAGCAGTGAGCACCCTGAAGGTGGACAAAATCGGGGATAAGACCTATACCGGAAAGAACATCACCCCTGCTGTCACAGTAAAGGATGGAAGCGTTACACTGAAGAAAGGCACAGACTATACCCTTACTTATTCTAAGAATAAGAACGTGGGAACTGCCACAGTGAAGATCACCGGCATGGGAAATTACACCGGAAGCAGGGAAGTACATTTCCGCATTCTTGCGGCCAAAGGAAAGACTTATGCCAAAGGCCAGAACCGCTATAAAGTGACAAATGCCTCAGCCTCCAAGGGCACCGTTTCCTACGCGGGAGGAAAGAATAAGAAGGCTTCTAAGATCATCATTCCCGCCACAGTGAAGATCTGCTCTGTGACTTACAAAGTGACAGCCATAGAGAAGAACGCCCTGAAGAATTACAAGAAGGCATCTTCTGTCATCATCGGGAAGAACGTGCGCACCATCGGGGCTGGCGCATTCAAAGGCTGCGGGAAACTGAAGAAGATCACGGTCCAGACCAAAGTGCTGAAGAAAGTGGGTTCCCAGGCATTGAGGGGGATCAATAAGAAGGCAGTGGTCAAGGTTCCGTCCAAGAAGCTGAAAGCTTACCGGAAGCTGTTCAAAAACAAAGGACAGAAGAAGACCGTAAAAATCAAATAAACATGTAAAAAACAGGAAAGCCAGGGCGCCGTCACCATGCCCTGGCTTCCGGTACAAGGAGGGAAAAGAGTGGAGAAATTAAGGAAAATCATAAGAGGGCTGGTTTTTATGCTGATGATGTCCTCCCTGTGTCTGATGTGGGGAGGCAAAGCCCAGGCGTCGGCCCAGGAACCGGCAGGATATGTGACTGCCACAGTGGAGAAGCTGACCATCGGCCAGGGGTTCCTGGTGGAACCCTGTAAAGTGCCTTTTTACAGCGGGGAGAACTATGCCCAGATCTTTGACCGGGTGATGCAGGAACACAACTTCACCTACGAGTCTGACGGGGAGTTGAATAACAGCTTTTATCTGAAGAAGATTGCCGGCGCGGACAACGGCCAGCTGAATATCCCGGCGGTCATCCAGGCCATGGGGGATGCAGCCGATGCGTCAGGAAGCGCCGTTAAACCGCCGGACAACGCCACAGCCAGGAACCTGGAATTCCCGGATCTGGGGGAATTTTCCTACTGCACTATGTCCGGGTGGATGTATTCTGTGAACGGAACTTTTCCGGAAGTGGCCATGAGCGGCCGCAGGGCTTCTGACGGAGACCTGGTGCGCTATCAGTTTACCCTGTTCGGCTATGGGGCCGACCTGGGGAGCGCTTACGGTTCCGGCGGCACAGAACCCTTATTGCTGGCGGACAAGTCAGAATTAATCAAAAAAGTCGCGGAACTGAACACAGAGAAGGAAAAATGGCAGGACAGGGACGACTACAAAAGCGCGGTGGAGCTCCTGGAGACGCTGGATGCCGGCCAGGGGGAAGTGGATACAGCCCTCGCCCGCTTGAACGGAGAGGGAATTACCCTGCCCGAGTCCGTTTCCGTGGAGCCCCAGGTGAGTCTGGAACTTCACCAGACCTATGAACTGAAGCCTGTCTTCCAGCCAGAGAACACCAACGCCACCAGTGTGAGATTTGTCTCTTCTGACGAGAACGTGGTAACCGTGAGCAGGACAGGAAAGCTCACCCCGAAGCAACCCGGCACGGCGGACATTACAGTCACCACAGACAATGGAAAGACGGCAGTATGCCAGGTAACCGTGTATAAAGACCCCATCCCCCTCACAGGAATCACCGTGAAAGATAAGAGAATCGGCCTGGGGGCAGGGGGAACCCTCTCTGTGGAGAAAGAGCCCAAAGACGCCGACGACATGGAGTCTGTCTCCTATGTATCCAGCGACCCCTCAGTAGTGGAAGTAGATGAGTCAGGTGCGCTGACAGGAAGAAAATCAGGCGAAGTGACCATTACGGTGACGGCTGTCCAAGGGGGGAAGGAATATTCGGCCTCCTGCACCGTAGAGGTGGTTACCGGGGCGGATCCCCTCTCACAGCCCATGGAAACAGTGCTGGAGAACACCAGGGCCTATATTCTGTCTCATGATACCAATCCGGATAAGGGAAGCCAGTGGTTCGTCATCGGCCTTGCCAGAGGCGGTTTCCTGCCGGAGAATTATAAGAATGCATTTTACAACAGCGTCCTGTCTCTGCTGAAAGAAAATAACGGCGTGCTCAGCAAGGTGAAATACACCGAGTACTCTAAGATGATCCTCTCCCTGACCGCCATCGGCAAGGACGCCAGGGACATCGGCGGGTATAATCTGCTGGAGAAGCTGGCTGACTTTGACATGGTGAAATACCAGGGATTCAACGGCCCCATCTGGGCGCTGATTGCCCTGAAGTCAAATCCTGCCTATGAGATCCCCCAGGTTTCCGGTGTGGAAAATCAGACCACAGAGCAGGGGCTCATTGACTGTATCCTGGCGGGAGAAGTATCCGGCGGCGGCTGGACTTTGATGGGAAGCGTGGCGGATGTGGATATTACCGCCATGGCCATTCAGGCGCTGGCACCCTATTATCAGAAGCCGGGACGGGAGAATGTGACGGAGGCCATCGACCGGGCGCTGGCATGGCTGTCTGTGGTGCAGATGGATGACGGCGGCTTCTATACCCTGTCAGACGGTGGGAAAGTGGCCAACTCCGAGAGCACTTCCCAGGTAATCACCGCCCTGTCTGCCCTGGGCATCAACTGCCAGACCGATTCTTTCGTAAAAGGGGGTCAGTGGATGGTGAACGCCCTCCTGTCTTATGGAAAGGACGGCGGCTTCATGCATGTGAAGACAGACAGTGAGAATAACGGGGGAGCCCAGCCGGGAGCCGTGGACAGTATGGCCACAGAGCAGGCGTTCTATGCCCTGGTGTCCTATCAGAGAATGCTGGAGGGCAAGACAGCCCTTTACGATATGAGCGATGTGGAGATCACCCCGGGAGAGCCAGGGGAAGACGTGGAAAAGCCCCAGGTGACAGGAAGCCTGAAGCTGAAGGTATCGCAGGCGGGCACCACATCTCTTACCCTGAAATGGAATAAGCTTGCCGGCGTAAAAGGCTATAAAATATTCTGCTGGCAGCCTTCCACGAAAAAATACGTACAGGCCGCTTCCCTGGCCGCAGGGAAGACCACCTATACATTAAAGCGTGTCAAAGGGGCAAAGGGAGCCTCCCTGACGCCAGGCACCGCATATAAGCTGAGAGTCTCCGGCTATACCATGGAGGACAAAAAGACCGTTTACCATAAGACCGAGGAGCTCACCGCATCCACCAGGCCGACGAAGGTTTCCGCGTCAGTGAAGCGGGTATCCGCTAAGAAGGCAAAAGTCAGCTGGAAGAAACTGTCAGGGTGCAGCGGCTATGAGATCTACATGTCCACGAAGAAAAGCAGCGGCTGGAAAAAGGCAGCAGCTGTGAAGGGGGCAAAGAAGACCTCCTACACCAGGACGAAACTGAACAAAAATAAGACCTATTACTTTAAAGTGCGTGCTTATAAAGAAATTAAGGGCCAGAAAGTAACCGGGGCTTTCTCAGCAGTGAAACAGGCAAAAGCAAAATAGCAGGAGGATGATACGGATGAAAGGAAAGAGATTCTTCCGTCTCATGCTGGCGGCGGCCGCGGCGGTGTCCGTGGCCCTGCTGCCCGGTGTGGGACAGGAATGTGTGAAGGCTGCAGCCAAAAAGGCTGTGGTGTCAGTGGAGCGTTTTTCCCTGGGACAGGGATATTTAATTGAGCCGGAGCAGGTAACTTTTACCCAGGGGGAGACCTTTGCCCAGGTGTTTGACCGGCTGATGAAGAAGCATGGGTATACTTACACGGCAGACGGAACCCTCACGTCCGGCTTCTACCTGAGAAGCATTAACCGGGCAGATACAGGCAGGCTGAACATTCCCGCCTGCATCCAGCGTATGCCGGGAACCGTGTGGAGCGGCGTATCGATCTCGGCCCCCACGAATACGAAAAACACAGGAAACCTGGAATTCCCGGCTCTTGGGGAATTCGCCTACAGCAGCCAGTCCGGGTGGTATTATTTTGTCAACAATATCGCGCCCAATGTGGGATTTTCCGGAACCACCGTGAAGGATAAAGATGTGATCCGCGTACAGTTTACCGTGTACGGTCTGGGAGCAGACCTGGGGGCCGGATACAGCGAAGGGGCGCTGACAGCACTGAAGCATCCAGTACGGGATTCCATCACCAGGAAGCTGGCCGACGTGAAGACAAAGAAAGAATACCAGGTGAACCCGGCATGGAAGAACACGTATAAACAGGCTGTGTCCGTAGTATCCAATCTGGACAGCACACAGGCGCAGATAACGGCAGCAGCAAAGAAGCTGAATCAGCTCACCGCCAATACCCCGAAGAAAGCTGTGCTGAAGGCCGTGAAGAAATCAGGGAAAAATAAGGCAAAGATTACCTGGAAGAAAGTATCCGGATGCAGCGGTTATCAGGTATACCGCTCCACGAAAGCGTCTTCCGGATTCAAAAAAATAGCCGCGGCAGGAAAGAATAAGGTATCTTGTACCGTTTCCGGGCAGAAAAAGGGCAAGACATAAAAGCGGAGGGCGATATTATCGTCAATGGCGTTGTCGAGGGTGCGACACT
>CANSYV010000122.1 GCA_947651335.1 uncultured Lachnospiraceae bacterium | reverse complement strand
ACCTGTTTCTGCTGTACCCTCTGCAGTTCTTCCGGATGTCCGGACGGAAGCCTGGAAAGACTTCTGCAGGATGCCGTATCATAGTCCCGGGTAGGGGTGTAAATCTGCGGCGGCTCATTGATTTTTGTCACACGCAGTATGCTGGGTTCCCTGTGCTGCCATTCAATGGCTCCTTTATCCCCAAAGATGCGGATTAACAGGTCAGTCTCGTGTCCAATTGCCACCTGCGAGGTCCAGATCATACCGGAAATATCGTTGTCAAATCTGCAGAGAATCTGAACATTGTTCTCCAGGGGCAGTTCCTTTTCCCTTGGAAGCTTCTCAAAGTTTGCAAGTACCTTCTTTACAGAAAGTCCCGTCATCTTTTTGATCAGACACTCCACATGAGTTCCGATGTCCGCACAGCACCCGGACGGACCGCTTCTGGCCGGGTCCATTCTCCACACAGCCTGATCCGACCTGCCGCTGACCATCTGCACCAGCAGCCACTCCTGAGGATACTCTGCGGATATGGTAAGAATATTTCCAATCACACCGGCATCGATCATCTCTCTCGCCTGTTTCACCATGGCATATCCTGTATAAGTATAAGTCACACCGAACAGCAGTCCCTTTTCCTTTGTCAACGCGGAAAGCTCCTCTCCCTCTTTTACAGTCAACGCTAATGGTTTGTCGCACATCACATGAATCCCATGTTCCAGAAAACATTTGGCAATTGGATAATGGGTATCATTGGGTGTTGTTATGCTGACAAAGTCAATGCCGTCATCCCTGGAAGCCTCTTTTTCTGCCATTTCTCTGTAATCCCCGTATACACGGGCTGAATCTGAAATACCCCAATTCTGGGCAGTCTCCAGGTTTTTCTCCATGGTTCTGGAAAAACATCCGGATACCAGTTCAGCCAGGTCATCCATAACTGCCCCATGTCTGTGTACATTTCCTATAAATGCACCGTTGCCTCCGCCAATCATACCAAATCTTAATCTCATCTTTTTTATTTCCTTTCTTGTTTTCCTACAGATTTTAATACCTGCCGTGAGTTACAAGTCCGCGGCATCATCCAGATTCACCCAGACATTCCCGTTTCTATGACTGTTCACGGAGGCCTGCACGTATTTTACTCCATTCAAACCGTCTTGTACATGGGGAAAGTAATAATAGCTCTCATCTTTCAGACAGCCATTTGCCCTGTCAAGAAGTTTCTCACAAAATGAATGATACAAATTGGCATATGCCTCGTAGAACCCTTCCGGATGTCCGGCAGGCAGTCTGGAGGCCTGTCTGCTGAAATCGCTCATATAACTTCTGTTTACAGCATAAATCTGCACCGGCTCATGGAGGATAGACACATGCAGATGGGTCATATCCTCATGGGACCACTCAATAGAACCCTTTTCACCGTATACTTTCAAATACATGCTGCAGTCGTGCCCCACAGCCACATTGGAGGTCCAGGCCAAGCCATGTGCTCCATTGTCAAATCCAAGGAGAATACGGGATATTGTCTCCAGCTTGGCACCCTCCGGGTAATATCCAAAGTCCGCAAGCACTTTCTCGATTTTCAGGCCGGTTGCCGCGCATATGAGATAGTACAGATGTACCCCCATTGCCGCTGTCACATTGGAAACGCCCGAATATTCCGGTTCACCAATCCATTTTGTAAAATCTTCCTCATCATTGTTCAGTCCAAGAATCATCCAGTCCTGCGGATACTCAGCTGCCACATCAATAATCCTGCCAATCCTGCCCTCTTCAATCAGACTGCGGCATTCCCGGATTGCCGGATAATGGGCATATGTATAGGGGATGCAGACTTCCAGATCTTTTTCGTCCGCTAAAGCCGCAATCTCTTCTGCTTCCGCCACACTCCTGGTCATTGGTTTTTCACAGACCACATGAATCCCATGTTCCAGAAAACATTTTGTAATGGCATAATGAGTATGATTGGGTGTCACAATGCTTACAAAATCGATACCATCTTCTCTTTCGGACTCCTTTTCTGCCATTTCCTGATAACTGGAATAAATTCTGTCCTCATCCACACCCCAGAAAATTCCGTCTTTTCTATTCTGCTGCTGATTTCTGGTAAAACTTCCGGCTGTGAGTACCGCCAGATTATCCATTGCGGCTCCACGGCGGTGGCTGTTTCCAATGTTTCCTCCGTTTCCGCCGCCCACCATGCCCATTCTAAGCTTTTCTCTCATAAAATGCACTCCTTGATTTTCCGTGACAGTTCCTTACGGTTCCACCATAACTTTTACTGCTTTTTGAGACCGCATGAGGGCTATCCCTTTCTCCAGTTCTTCCAATTTTACAGTATGAGTTACCAGCTCCTCAAATTTCAGAGAAGAATCCATCAACAGATCAATGGCAGGAAGGAAACTGTTTTTTGTACTCAATGCCGCTGTAATTGTCAGCTCCCTGCTGTTAATATCACCTGGGCGGATGGTAGATTTCTGTGTCATATTCTGGCCGAAAACCAGGATTCTCGAACCACAGTTCACAAGATTGATCATCTGCTCCAAAACCACTCCCGCTCCCACTGCGTCAATTGCAATATCTGCCAGGCTTCCCCATTTTTCTTCCATAATAGAGGCGATATCATCTGTCATTGGATTCACGGCTGTATCTGCACCAGCTCTTCTGGCATCTGCCGCTCTGGATTCCACAGTTTCCGCAGCCATAATATCTTTTACTCCATATCGTTTCAGCGCTTTTACAAAGAACAGTCCAATTGCTCCTGCCCCAAAAACAATCACTTTCTCCGACGGCTGTGGATTTATTTTCTGCATACCGTTCATCACGCAGGCCAGTGGTTCCGCCAGAGCAGCCAGGTGATCCGGCATATCCTGGGGAACAAGATACAGCTGTTTTTCCGGCATCAGGCAATATTGGGCAAATGCGCCGTCTCTGTGCTGTCCGGTATTGACTGCATTGGGGCAGAGATTAAAATTACCCCGGCGGCATTCCGGGCAGATTCCGCAGCGCACATTGGGCTCGGCAACTACTTTGTTTCCCTTCTTCACACTGGTTACTTCTGGTCCCACCGCTTCCACAATACCGGTAAACTCATGGCCGAGAATGGTGCCAGGTTCTGCGTATTGTCCCGGCGGCACGCTCAGTACATGGAGATCACTTCCGCAGATACCGCAGGCATTTACTTTAATAAGCACATCATCTGGTCTTGTAATCTGAGGCACCGGCACATCTTTTATATTCACGATTCCATTTCCGGCAAACACTGCCGCTTTCATTTGTCTGGTCATTTTCCACCTCACTGCTGGCTGATTATTTTAGCAGCTCAGCTTTCAGCTTATTGATATCTTTACGCAGCAGCTCCATTGGATCGGCGGCTTCGTTTCGGAGGGGCAGCTGAGAGTAATAATTTTCAAAAACAAACCACCCCTCATATCCATGGTCCTTCAGCCAGGCAATCTGCTCCTCAAAATAAGAATCCCCCCCGCCCAGGCATCTGCTGCTGTATGCAGGACCGATTCCGTCTTTTATATGAATCTGATTACACATGTACGGATACACTTTTGGAAGATGATCCATGGGATTATATCCCCGAAAACACATATAATTCTGCGAATCATAAAATAAACTCAGATTTTTCCTGTCCACAGCTTCTGCCAGATGTATAAAATCATCTGATTCCACTGCTGTCTCCATGGCAATCGTAATCCCTGCCTCTGCCGCCTCGTCGCAGGCATACTGCAGGGCTGTAACCACATTTTCTCTGTCCTGCTCAGTATGAATATCATTATCCATAAAATGTGGAATCATTAATGTATCAATCCCCATGTCCGCCGCCGCATAGAGGGCGATATCCAGATGCTCATAAGCGATATCGCCGTTTTTGGTGCCGCGTCCATTTCTGAGCCCATGATTGTTCAGATCGTTCATGACAATGGATATCAGTTCCATATTATAATTTCCGGCAGTTTCCACATACAGGTCCCTCACTCTTTTATGCGCGAGCTTAAAACCCGTCTCCGGCCATCCCGCCTCAATCTGCACCCCGTCCAGTCCCATCTCAGAAGCCATACGGATTCCGAAAATGGAATCGCCGGGCATACACCATTCTGGTACTGCCAGCTTGTATTTTTTTGGATTGTATTCTTTCATATAGTGCATCATCCTTTATAAAATTCCGGTTTGTCAATCATCTCAACTTTCACGATTCCACCGCCAGCCAGACGGGACTTTGTGCACGCTTCCGCTGTAGCAGCCGCCGCATAACCATCCCATGCATCCGGCCCTGTCAGACAGTCATTCTCCACACAGGCAATCCAATCCCGCATCTCGGCAGCATACGCATCCGCAAATCTGTCAATCCACACGGGCTCAATCGTATACTTACGCACCCCATCCCCGCGGATGACTGCATTGGACAAATCCGGCAGAGAAGCAGTCCCTCTTTCTCCTACTACTTCACAGTGAATATCATAGCCATAGATACAGTTCATGTAAATTTCAAGATCCACATGAATCCCTGTCTTCGTTCTAAGAATCACCATCTGGGGGTCAATCAGATCCGGGTCTGCATTGCTGGTGCTTTTAGGACAGATCAGCTGTGCCGTATCATACTCATCCCCTGTCAGCCATCTGGTAATATCAAACTCATGTACCAGGGCTCCGTTTGCCGACATATCCGTTGTGTGCTTCTCCCCTGTGGGATGGGCATTTCTATGCTGTTCATGCAAAAGAAGCACAGCACCGATACAGCCGCTGTCAATGGCTTCCTTTACCTGAACATACCCTCTGTCATAACGGCGCATAAAGCCTACTGTCAGATACTTCTTTCCCGCTGCCATCTCCTCATCCATCATACACACACATGCTTTCGCAGTATCAGCGAGAGGTTTCTCACAAAAAACATACTTTCCTGCCTTAACAGCAGACACAACAAACTCCTCATGTGTCCTGTCCCAGGTTGTCACAATCACTGCATCTACAGCAGGAGACTGAATCAGTTCATGGGGATCGTCAAAAACTTTTACTGACGGATACCTGTCCGTAACCTTTTTCATGTTCTCCCTGCTGATATCATTGACAGCTGTAACCTCCGCTCCCGGGATCTGCCCCATAATAATATCCGTATGCATGCGGCCAATCCCGCCTGCCCCAATCAATCCTACTTTGATCACTTTCTCACTTTCCTCCTTATCTTCAACCATCACAACGTACTGGCAAGAATCCTCTCCTGCGTCATTTCTTCCTTGTTATCAATCTCAAGAGAAATAGAACCTCTCCGCATAACATAAATTCTGTCACTCATGCCAATCAGCTCTGGAAGCTCAGAGGAAATCATAATAATACCAACCCCCTGCTTCGCAATATTATCCATAATCTCATATATCTCTGCTTTTGCATTAATATCAATGCCTCTGGTGGGTTCGTCCAGAATCAGAAGATCCGGTCTGCTCTCCAGCCATTTTCCGAACAGCACTTTCTGCTGATTTCCTCCTGAG
>CANSYV010000121.1 GCA_947651335.1 uncultured Lachnospiraceae bacterium | reverse complement strand
GTCCGCCTCCTGCTGTGTCAGACGGAAAGGCTTGATGATGTCCTTTTCCTTATAATCCCTATAACTGCTCATTTCCATACCTCCGTTCAAAATCAGTCCTGTATTTTTTTGCTAATTCTTTCTCGGCTTTTGGATTTTTCATATTTTTTCAGGAATTCCACCTGCTGCTCATATGAGGCAAACATGGTGCAGCCTGCGTGGAGATCATCCTTCACCTTATACTCATTTGCCAGCCTGAGGGGTGTCTCCATAAAATCCTCGATTTCTCTGTACCTGGGAACCCCGTTGATAATTCTCTTGATCTCTATGAAATTGCCCCTCAGCCCCGGATTGCTCCTCACCGTCTCCCTGGTATACGCTTCTGTCAGGTTCAGGCCGATGCACTGGAGGAAATCTGAAAAGATATGAAAAATCCAACAGAAAGGTGGCGGAGGAATTTCTCGGCAGAGAAGATGGAAAGCTTTTCTATGACCAGGTGGATGAACTGCCGGCGTGGAAACTGGAGCCGGATGTTATGTACCGGGATTTGGTTTTGATGGTTACAGAGATTTTCTGCCAGCAGGAGCAGAAAATACGGGAATTGAGAAGGGATATGAAAAGAATTGAGGGCAGCCGGGTTTTCCGCATGATGGAAAAGGCTGCAAGACTGATAAAATAGACATTCTTATGAAAATACATCCGTTTATTCATAAAACTTTCAGCTTTTTTTGCAGGCTTTTTACTTTACAATATCGAAAAAAGGCGTATAATCATAGTGTATCAATAAAATGGGCGGCAGGTATGCTGTTCAGTAAAATTTGATTATCAGAAAGGAAGGGTTTATGGATTTAAAGGACTTTTATAAGAGCGTTGGCGGGGATTATGATTTGATTATGAGCAGGATGGGCAATAAGGAGGAACGGGTGGTTAAGTTCCTGAATAAATTCAGTGCTGATCCCAGCTTTGAGAATCTGAAACAGGCATTGAGTGAGAATAATGCCGAGGATGCTTTCCGGGCAGCGCATACCATTAAAGGTGTGGCTTTGAATCTTGAGCTTCAGAATCTGCAGGCGGCCAGCGACCAGCTGACAGAGACTCTGCGGGAGGGAAATGTACCGGACAATGCCCAGGAACTGCTGGAACAGGTGGGGAAAGCTTACCAGGAGGCAGTGGACGGCATTTCACAGCTTTAATTGAAAGGTAAACAGGGGACAGGCATTGGTATAAATATCGGTGTGCTGACAGATAATGTCAGTATAGATTGTTTAACCGCAGGTCTGATTTGAGAAAGTTACGGGAGTGAGTTTGAGAAGACGAGAATACTTTAGAAGAATTGTGATGTTTGTCCTGGCGTCTCTGGTAGTTTTGGCACAATCGGCCCTGTTTGCGGCAGCGTGGTATCTGTATTATCGGGAATTGATATTTGAACCATTCTGGAACAAGGGAAACTGGGTGCTGATTGCCATGTATATGCTGATTTTGATCCTCTTTTCCAGAATGTTCGGCGGACTGCGCGTGGGATACTTAAAGAGGCTGGATGACATTTATTCCCTTGCGCTGGCAGCCATCTGTTCCAATGTGGTGATTTATCTGCAGATTACTCTTATCAACCGCTGGTTTCTATCCCCAATACCCATTTTGATTATGACCCTGGCAGAATTCTGCGTGATTGTGGTCTGGGCTTTCGGTTCCAGGTATTTGTTCCATCGTTTGTACGGGGCCAGAAAGATGCTGGTAATTTACGGAGAGCGCAGGCCGGATCAGTTGATTCGGAAGATGGAGTCCAGAAGGGATAAGTATAACATCTGCGGAAAAGTACACATCCGTGAGGGTGAAAAGGAAATACGCCGGATGATGAAGGACTATGAGGCTGTCATTATCTGGGATCTGCCTTCCCAGATTAGAAACCGGTATCTGAAATACTGTTTTGCCCATTCCATCCGCTGTTATGTGACGCCTAAGATATCCGATGTGATACTGGCAGGGTCAGACAGGATTCATCTGTTTGACACTCCGCTGCTGGTTTCCAGGAATATGGGGCTGACAGCGGAACAGCTGGTGGTGAAACGCTTTATGGATATTGTGGTCTCTGCTGTGGGAATTATCATTTCCTCTCCCATTATGGTCATATGCGCCATAGCGGTGAAGGCATATGACAGAGGGCCGGTGTTCTATCGTCAGGAGCGGCTGACAAAAAATGGAGCGCCTTTCCGTATTTTTAAATTCCGAAGCATGCGGGTGAATTCAGAGACACAAGGCGCAAGGCTGGCATCAAAACACGACAGCCGCATTACTCCGGTGGGGCGTGTGCTGCGGAATCTGCATTTTGATGAGCTGCCTCAGCTGTTCAATGTACTGGCGGGGGATATGTCCATTGTGGGACCCCGTCCGGAGAGAAAAGTATTGCTGAAGGAATATCAGAGGGAGATTCCGGAGTTTTATTACCGTTTGAAGGTGAAGGCTGGGCTTACCGGTTATGCCCAGGTCTATGGGAAATACAATACGACTCCTTATGATAAATTAAAACTGGATTTGTACTATATTGAAAATTATTCGGTTCTGCTGGATATTAAACTGATGTTTATGACTTTCCGGATTCTGTTTCAGAAAGAAACTTCGGAAGGGGTGGAGGACCGGCAGGTGAACGCCCTGTTGAATTCAGCAGAGAAGGATGATCAGACGGATTTGAAAGAAAAGGATGGCGGGCAGTTATGAAGGCGCCTTTAGTTTCAGTAATCATGCCGGCTTACAACAGCGGGGCGTATATCCGGCAGGCAGTGGATTCTGTGTACAGCCAGCAGGTTCCCCTGGAATTGATTGTGGTGGACGACTGTTCCAGTGACGATACAGCCGGGCAGCTAAAGGATTATCTGGAGAGGGAAGATTTCTGCTATGTGAAAAATCATACGAATCAGGGACCTGCTGCTTCCCGGAACCGGGGAGTTTCCCTGGCAAAAGGGAAATATGTGGCATTTCTTGACTCAGATGACTGGTGGGGAGAAGGAAAGCTGAAAGAACAGCTGCAGGTTATGGAAGAAAGCGGGGCTGTTTTGTGTTCCACCGGACGGGAGCTGATGCACTGGGATGGCACCAGCACCGGAACATACATTGGAGTGAAGGAACATTTGACTTATAGGGAGCTGCTGAAACATAACAGCATCAACTGTTCTTCGGTGGTGCTGTCCGCCGGGACAGCCAGGCAGTTTCCCATGTGCTATGACCAGAGCCATGAGGATTATATTACATGGCTGAAAATTTTAAAAAAATATGGATGGGCCAGAGGAATTGACAAACCTTATTTAAAATGCCGTCTCAGCAAAAACGGAAAATCCAGGGATAAGTGGAAGTCTGCGAAAATGACGTTTCAGGTGTACCGGTATATGGGGTACGGCATAGGTAAGAGTTGTCTGTTTTTTTTATCTTATGCTGTCCATGGCATTTGTAAATATGGCAGGAGTGTACGATGAAGCGCAAAGTAAAAGATTTACTGAAAAATTATATTGCTGTACAATGGCTGAAGCGGTCGCCTGTTCTGGGCATATGGCAGAATCAATGGGCTTTTTCTTCCATGGAGAACTGCCGTTTTGATTCCAATTCCCGTTATCTATTTCAATACGTCTATGACCATATGCCCGAGATTGTTCCGGTCTATGTGATGAACGATCCCATAAAGAGAAAACGTCTCATGAAGGAATATCCCCGGGCGCGGATTGTTGACACTAATACCCGGGAGGGTATCAGCACTGTGCTGGAGTCCGGGGTGTGGTTTACTTCCGCGGGAATGCCGGTATACGGCACCGGGCTTTCCAAGGGACGGGTTATCGTGAATCTGTGGCATGGGGTGCCGCTGAAAAAGATTGTTCTGGCTGAGAAGAATCACCATTTTTGGTATCGTCTGTATATATCCCTGTTGTTTTCGAAAAATTATACATGGGTTGTGACCACATCCCGGCGTATGGTTCCCATTATGCGGAAAAGTTTTGGAATTGGGAAAGACCAGGTGAAAGTGTGGGGACAGCCCCGCAATGACAGATTGTTTGCCTGCCGGGAAGCCGGGGAGGTTCTGGGGAAAATTTACGGGGAGCTTCCGGAATTTTCCAAGGCGGTTTTATATGCGCCCACCCACCGGGACGGCAGTCCGGTGAAGCTGTTCCCCTTCCGGGATTTTCAGCCGGAAGAGCTGGCGCAATTTCTGGAGCGGGAGAAGCTGCTTCTGTGTGTCCGCACCCATATGTATGAGACCCAGCAGGCCAAACTGCCGCAATCTCCCCGTCTGCGCTGGCTGGGAGAGGATCTGGCGGAAGATGTGATGGAAGTGCTGGACGTGTTTGATTTGCTGATTACGGATTATTCCAGCATTTACATTGATTTTCTGCTGACAGGAAGGCCGTTGATGTTTCTGCCCTATGACCAGGAGGAATATCTGGCACAGAGAGGGTTTAATTTCCCTTACGAGAAGATTACTCCAGGGCCCAGGCCGGAGACTTTTGCGCAATTCTGTGCGCAGATGAAGGAATTGCTGGGAGAAGATGACCGCTATAGTGAAAAGAGAAAGAAGACGGACAGGTTCTTTAATGAGGTGCATGAGCCCTGCTGTGAGCTGATTTGCGCAAGAGTGCAGGAATATTTAAAGGGTACGGATGTATGACGGAAAAATTGAGGATGATGGCCGCGAAGCTGGTGAACAGCACGGCACATGGCAAGGAGCTGGCAGTCTGGCTGAGAGATATAACAAAAACTGTGTGGTATGGAGTGTTCTATGCACTCAGGTATCCGGTAGATAAGAGGATGATTTTGTTTGAATCTTACTGGGGCCGTCAGTTTGCCTGCAGTCCCAGGGCAGTCTACGAGGAATTGTGCAGAAGCAGTGCTGGAAAAAAATATAAGATTGTGTGGGCGTTTGAAGAACCGGAAAGGTTCCGGGAACTGTTTGAGGGCCGCAAAAATGTGCGGCTGGTGAAATACCACAGCCGGGAACATATCAGATGCTATGCCAGAGCCGGGTTCTGGATTACCAACTCCCGGACGCCTGCGGGGATCTGGAAGAAGCGGGGGCAGATTTATGTTCAGACCTGGCACGGGACTCCGCTGAAGAAGATTGGATGCGATGTGGTGAATCATCAGGATATCCCAGCGGCAAACCGGCGTACCCACAGATATTACCGCAAGGAAGGGCGTCAGCTGGACTATCTGGTGTCGCCTTCTGCCTTTTATACAGAAAAGCTGGGAAGTGCTCTGGATATGAAACGTATGGAGGGGAGAGTTCTGGAGGTGGGTTATCCCCGCAATGACTGCCTTTTTACGTTTACTGATGCAGATGCAGCTGCACTGAAAGAGGAACTTGGAATTTTAGGGGATAAGAAAGTGATCCTCTATGCTCCTACCTGGAGGGAAAATCAGCATGAAGCCGGAGTGGGATATACTTACCGCATGGGGCTTGACCTGAAGGGGCTTAAACAAGAATCGGCATGTGTCTTTTGAATTTGGATTTGTCTGGGTAGTGCGGTTTTTGCA
>CANSYV010000120.1 GCA_947651335.1 uncultured Lachnospiraceae bacterium | reverse complement strand
CATATCAAGGTTGTTCTCTGCGTTCGCAATGGCTGACTCCAGCAGCTTCTTGATCACCCCTGACGCATACCTAGGATTATAATTCAGAATGCCGAGTGCGCTCTGCACATCCTTTCCGCGGATCGCATCCAGAACGAAACAGGCCTTCTGTACAGATATCCGCGCGTAAGATAACTTTGCATGAGGTCTTGTCTCTCTGTTGTTGGCATTTCTTGCTCTCTTTATCTGGGATCTATGTCCTTTTGCCATGGATCAAATCCTCCTTTCGCTGTTAGGCGCCGGTCTTTCGACTAACGGCGCACTCCTGATTTCTTCTCATCTTTTCCATGTCCCCGGTAGGTCCTGGTTGCGACGAATTCGCCTAATTTATGTCCTACCATATCTTCAGTCACATATACAGGCACATGTTTTCTTCCATCATGTACTGCAAATGTATGCCCCACAAACTGAGGGAAAATCGTGGAACGGCGTGACCATGTTTTGATTACTGTCTTTTCGTTGGCTGCATTTAAAGCGTCTACCTTTTTCAGCAGGCTCTTGTCTGCAAACGGTCCTTTTTTCAGTGAACGAGCCATTCTCTAACCTCCTTTATTTTGCTAATGCCCTGCCATCTCTTCTACGAACAATATACTTATTGGACTGTTTATTTCTCTTTCTTGTCTTAAGACCCAGTGCCGGTTTGCCCCATGGAGTACATGGTCCTGGACGTCCGATACCGGTCTTGCCCTCGCCGCCGCCGTGTGGATGGTCGTTGGGGTTCATGGCAGAACCACGCACTGTGGGACGGATTCCCATGTGGCGTTTACGGCCGGCTTTACCGATTGTGATCAGGTTGTGGTCACCGTTGCCTACCACACCAACAGTTGCACGGCAGACGATCGGAACCATTCTCATTTCACCTGATGGAAGACGAACGGTGGCGTATTTTCCTTCTTTCGCCATGAGCTGCGCACTGTTTCCCGCTGAGCGCACCAGCTGTCCGCCGTGGCCCTGATACAGTTCGATGTTGTGAATCAGAGTACCTACAGGGATTGCTGACATGGGAAGGCAGTTTCCTACACGGATCTCCGCATGCTCACCATTCATTACTTTCTGTCCTACCTTCAGTCCTTCCGGTGCCAGAATGTAAGATTTCTGTCCGTCCGCGTAGCAGATTAACGCAATGTTTGCGGATCTGTTGGGATCGTACTCGATTGCCTTTACAGTTGCCGGAATATCATCTTTTCTTCTCTTAAAATCTACTAATCTATATTTTCTTCTGCTGCCGCCGCCGCGGTGTCTGGTTGTAATCTTACCCTGATTGTTGCGCCCTGCGTGTTTTTTCAGAGATACGACCAGTGATTTCTCAGGCTTTTTCTTCGTAATTTCAGAGAAATCAGAGCCAGTCATATGTCTTCTGGAAGGGGTATATGGTTTATAAGATTTGATTCCCATTGTGATTCTCCTTTCAAAATTTCAGCCTACAGGCCTTCGAAAATCTCGATATCTTTACTGTCTTCAGTGAGGAAAACAATCGCTTTCTTTGTCTTGGCTGTCCTGCCATACACCATTCCCCGTCTCTTTTTCTTGCCCTGCTGGTTCATGGTATTTACTCTTTTTACCTTTGTGCCCTCGAACATTTTCTCCACAGCATTCTTAATCATAGTCTTATTTGCTTCCGGATGCACAAGGAAAGTATATTTCTTTTCTGCCATAGCATTCATACTTTTCTCTGTGATCACCGGTTTTAAGATAACGTCATAATATTGAATATTTGCCATTATGCATACACCTCCTCAATCGAAGCTACCGCAGCTTTGGTCATAATCACTGTGCTGTACTTCATCACATCATATACGCTCAGCATATCGGAAGAAATTGTAGCTACGTTCGGAATATTTCTGGCAGACAATACCACCTTTTCATCTTTCTCAGGCAATACGATTACTGCCTTTTCCACTTTCAGGTTGTTCAGGATTCTCTGCATTTCTTTTGTCTTGATTTCTCCCAGTTTCAGTTCGTCAAGAACGATCAGCTTCTCAGCCTCTACTCTTGAGGTAAGAGCAGAGCGCAACGCGGCCCGTCTTTCCTTTTTATTCATTTTCTTGGAATAGTCTCTCGGTACAGGCGCAAATACCACACCGCCCCCGGTCCACTGAGGTGCCCGGATGGAGCCCTGTCTCGCATGGCCTGTCCCTTTCTGTCTCCAGGGTTTTCTTCCGCCGCCGCGGACTTCAGCCCGTGTCTTAGCTTTCTGGGTTCCCTGGCGTTTGTTTGCCAGATGCCGCACTACAGCCTGATGTACCAGATGTTCGTTTACTTTCACACCAAATACGGCATCATTCAGCTCCATTGTGCCGACTTCGTTGCCTTCCATATTATAAACAGATATATTCGCCATCTGTGTGTTCCTCCTTTCCTGTTAAATCAAGGTCTTAACTGTCTCTTTGATGGTCACCAGAGATTTCTTAGGTCCTGGCACTGCACCCTTGATCAACAGTAAGTTGTTTTCTGCGTCTACTTGTACGATTTCCAGATTCTGGACGGTTACTCTCTTATTTCCCATCTGTCCAGGCATTTTCTTGCCTTTGAATACTTTACTGGGATCGGAAGCAGCGCCGTTGGAACCTGCGTGACGATGATATTTGGAACCGTGGGTCATAGGTCCTCTGGACTGTCCGTGGCGCTTGATGGCACCCTGGAATCCTTTACCTTTTGAAATGGCTGTGGCATCAATGTGATCCCCTGCCTCGAAGATATCTGCCTTAATTTCCTGGCCCACTTCATATTCGGACGCATTTTCAAATTTCAGCTCTTTTAAATATCTCTTATAGGAAACTCCGGCTTTGTCATAGTGGCCTTTCTGCGGTTTGTTGACCAGTTTTTCTCTCTTGTCAACGAATCCCACCTGTACAGCGCTGTAGCCGTCGTTGTCCTCTGTCTTGATCTGCGTTACCACACAAGGTCCTGCCTGCAGAACTGTTACGGGAATTAATACGCCGTTTTCGTCAAAAATCTGGGTCATTCCCACTTTTGTGGCAAGTATTGCTTTCTTCATTCTCTATTTTCCTCCTTATAGCGGATTGCCGCAAGGGCAATCATATAGTTTTGACTATCCTTTATTTCTTCTTCATTTTGATGTCAATGTGAACACCTGCAGGCATCTCCAGCCGGGAAAGGGCATCCACTGTCTTCTGGGTGGGCGTCAAAATGTCGATCAAACGCTTATGTGTCCTCTGCTCAAACTGTTCCCGGGAATCCTTATACTTATGCACTGCACGCAGGATTGTAACCACTTCTTTCTTTGTGGGAAGTGGCACCGGGCCGCTCACCTTTGCCCCGTTCTTTTTCACTGTTTCAATAATCTTGCTGGCTGACGCATCTACTAATTGATGGTCATACGCCTTTAATGTGATTCTCATTACCTGATTTGCCATAAAAAAGCCGCCTCCTTTTCGCACTTTCTAATAGTCAGTACGACAAGCGGTGACTGTACACATCTCCGTGTGTGTCACATTCGGCATCACACGTTTCCCTCCAGGGGAATCCTCTTCAAACCGGACTATCCGGCTGTTCTGTACAGTGACTTGTCGCCAGTTTTCCTTAACTTGACATTCGCTCCACGGAAAAACCTGCTTCTTTAAGTAAGCAGCAACCTCACGCTTCACAGCTATCAATGTCACAGCAAATAATAGTATACCCTATGATTCCATGTATTTCAAGGCTTTTTTGGATAATTATGAAGGATTCGCTCTGATTATAGGATTTTCCTATTTACATTTGGCGGTTCCTCCGGTTCTTCATCTGGTTTTTGCACAAAAATTCCAGGGTATATCCCGGAAGATTGTACAAACCGTACAATCCCCGCTCATCCCCTGGAATAAACTGCTGTCTATTCATCACAATACTATTCTTCTTCCCCGCTGCCGATAATGGTAGAATAATCCAGCAGAACCACGCCTGTATCATCGTCCTCAATGACTTTCGGCGCTTCTCCGGCAGATTTTGCCTTCTCCAGCAGTTCCTCTGCCGTATAGAGTGGAATCGCCACCTTTACTGTCTGCTCTGCTTCTGTCTTTTCCTGCCCTGCCTCCTCTTTTGTCTCTTCCTGATCTTTTTTGGGCTGGTCTTCCAAAGCTTTATCTTTCTCAGGGGGATTTTTCTTCACATCCGGAATCTCTGCTGTGGGAATCTTCTCTATTTCCCCGCTTGGCACAAGTGAAGCCACAGCCCCTATCTCTTTCTTTAATTCTTCATGGGCCTGGTCTGCCGCCTGCTCCGCGGGAGAATTCCCGTCCAGGCCTAAAATGGCCTCTACCGGTTCCATGTCTTCTATGAAGCCTCCGGTGCGGGCTATTTTCTTCGCTGCCTTTATCCGGCGTTTTTCTTCTTTTCTTCTCTCCCTGGATTCCTCTTTCAGCCGTGCCACCTCTGCCTTCTGACGGGCACGCATCTCCTTCTTTAACTGACGCTTGCTCTTTGGCTCCGACGCCAGTGCCTGTTCATCTTCCGCCTGGGCTGATACTGCCTCATCAGCCGCTGCCACAGGCGGCTCTGTCTGACTGCCGCCGTCCTCTCCTTCTTCCAGGTCTTCATCGGGCAGTTCCTTATCCCGTCCCCAGATTTCGGCCAGAACAAACAATATAATAAGAAACAACACACCCAGGCCGATAATGATCAGCCCTTCTGTGGACTGAATCGCCATCAGCAGATAACCGATTCCCCACACAGTAAAGATCACCCGGGTCACATCCCCGCTGAGGGTCATGGCTTTCGGTTCACCTCTTGAGGCCCCTTTATCTACCACGGTGAAGGTACTGTTATCCAGGTCAATCTCCTGAACCCCGTACAGACGAACCTGATTTCCATTTTGTACTATAATCGAATCTCCCACCAGAACACTGCTGGCAGATATCTCTTTTCCATAACTGACTGACCCCAGCGGCAGATTTGTCTCCAGGTCTGTATCATCAATGGTGATTGTGGAAATTCCCATAAACGGCGGGACAGCCAATGCCAAAATACACGCAATCAATAGAAATACAACCAGATGCACGATAAATTTTAAAAATCTGGACATTCTTTTACTCTCCTTGTCGTTCCATACCCCCCTGCTGAATAATTCTATTCTATCATTAAAAAAGAAATCTGTACACAAGAAAGTTAATGATCAAATCGTCAAATTTGGTATCCGTCTGCATGTCCCATTATTGGTCAACGGGTCCCTGCGGGTATAATCAAACAGCAGTATTTCTTCGGATAACACTTCTATATGAACAGTTTTCGGCAGCTTCTTTCCGCGTATATAATCCCTGATATCTTTCTGCCACTGTTCCTGGCTCTTCATCCACGCCGGACGGCTTTTCAGATTCTCCCGGCTGTACAGGTCCACGGTCATGGCTTCTGTCAAATCCTCCAGCAGCTTTTCTGCCTCTCCCCATTTTACAGCTTCAGCCCATTCCTCCACAAATTCCCTCAGGATCTCATATCTGCGCAGGCGGGAGTGGGAAATCTGGCTGTAATTCTTTTTCTCATAAAAGTCACCCAGCCCCCAATCAAAA
>CANSYV010000119.1 GCA_947651335.1 uncultured Lachnospiraceae bacterium | reverse complement strand
AAGAATAAATTACATAAATATTAACAACTGTTTATTATGTGTAATAAGATATAGCTGGCAGAAATATGCGGAAAGAGGGGATTTTTCTATGAGTGATACCTTGTATATACAGACGGATATGAATGTGCAGGTAGACCACCCCCATGTATCTCTGCAGGATGTGGCCAAGTTATCCGGCAGCAACAGCAAGATTTTAAATAAATGCAGGGTGATGCAGGTCATGAATCTGGAGCAGACCAAGCCGGGGCGGTATGTGATGTCTGTGATTGAAATCATCCAGGAGATTCAGAAACAGTATCCGGATCTGGAAGTGACTCATATGGGAGAGCCGTCTTTTATTATTACTTATGAGACACAGCGCCATCAGCATCGTCTTTTGGAATGGGTCAAAACGGGATTTGTGTGCCTGGTTTCTTTTTTCGGGACTGCTTTTTCTATTATGACGTTCAACAGAGACGTGGATGTGACGAAGCTGTTTTCCCAGGTTTATGAGCAGATGACCGGCAGCTCTTCGGAGGGATTCACTGTGCTGGAGATTTCCTATTCTCTGGGGATTGGTCTGGGGGTTTTGTTCTTTTTCAACCATTTTGGCAGGAAGAAACTGACCCAGGACCCCACGCCTATGCAGGTGCAGATGCGCCAGTATGAGGACGATGTGAATACTACGATTATTGAAGACATCAACCGGGAGGAAGAACAGCCATGTGGGAACAGATAGTACTGGGATTTATGGGGCTGTGTGCCGGGGGTGTGGTGGCTGGCGCGGCGGTGGCGTTTTTAATCGGTCTGGGTGTGATTCCACGGTATGCCGGAATCACCCATACGGCAGATAAGATTTCATTATATGAAGATTTTACAATGCTGGGGGCTGTGGCCGGCAATCTGTTTTATGTGTTCCGGCTGCACCTGCCATTGGGGATCTGGGGGCTGGGGGCATACGGGCTGTTTTCCGGGATTTTTCTGGGCGGCTGGATTCTGGCTCTGGCGGAAATGGCGAAGATTTTCCCGGTGGTGGTCAGAAGGATACGGCTGAAACATGGGATTCCCCTGGCTGTGGCTATGATTGCGCTGGGGAAGACAGCGGGGTCCCTGTGGTTCTTTTATAGAGGATGGGGATTATGAGAGAGGAGAATGGTGATGGCGGATATACAGACGCAGAAGAAGCAAAAGGAATATGAGAAATATGTGAAAAAGGTGACGCCTGTTCATAGTCTGCCGCTGAATATGGCCAGGGCTTTTCTTGTGGGAGGGCTGATTTGTGTGCTGGGGCAGTGGATTATGAATGTGTGCCAGAATATGGGCATGGACCGGCAGATGGCGGGAGCCTGGACTTCCGGCACATTGATTCTGCTCAGTGTGCTTCTCACGGGGCTGAATATTTACCCCAAGCTGGCCAAGTTCGGCGGAGCGGGAACTCTGGTGCCCATTACCGGGTTTGCCAATTCGGTGGCGGCTTCGGCCATTGAATTTCAGAAGGAAGGACAGGTCATGGGGATTGGGTGTAAGATTTTCACCATTGCAGGCCCGGTGATATTGTTCGGCATATTTTCCAGCTGGATTTTAGGAGTGGGATACTGGCTTTTGAAAATAGTGGGTGTTGTCTAGCGCTCTCTTGAAGAACGAAAGGGGGAAGAACTATGTGCGTGGCAGAACAGGCCGTGGGACGGCAGAGTATACAGTTTCAAAATCCTGTTTCTATTATAAGCGGGGCATCTATTGTGGGAAAGAAAGAGGGGGAAGGCCCTCTGGGGGAAGCCTTTGATATGGTGGGGGAGGACCCCATGTTCGGGACGAATTCCTGGGAAGAAGCGGAGAGCACTCTTCAGAAAGAGACAGCGGGACTTGCTATCGCCAAGGCAGGACTGCAGAAATGGCAGATTCGGATGATCTATGCGGGAGATCTGCTGGCCCAGTCGGTGGCGTCCTCTTTCGGGATCGCGGATTATCAGATTCCGGTGTATGGTCTGTACGGGGCCTGCTCCACCATGGGAGAGGCATTGTCACTGGGGGCCATGGCGGTGGCGGGGGGCTATGCCCAGTACGTGCTGTCCATCACATCCAGTCATTTCGGCAGTGCGGAGAAGGAATTCCGTTTTCCCTTATCCTATGGAAACCAGAGACCCTTGTCGGCCACCTGGACGGTGACGGGAAGCGGGGCATGCGTGCTGGGACGCAGCGGCGGACAGGCACAGATTGCCGGGCTTACCACCGGGAAAATCGTGGATTACGGATTGAAGGATTCTATGAATATGGGGGCGTGTATGGCGCCTGCCGCCTGTGATACTATTTACCAGAATTTTATGGATTTTAACCGGCTGCCGGAGGATTATGACCAGATTGTCACCGGAGACCTGGGAAAAATCGGCCAGAATATTTTGTGGGATCTTCTTTTGGAAAAAGGTTACGATATCAGGAAATGCCATACAGACTGCGGGCTGGAGATTTACGATGGGGAAAAGCAGGACACCCACGCCGGGGGCAGCGGGTGCGGCTGCGCGGCGTCAGTGTTTGTATCCTATGTCCTGCCGAAAATCCGCTCCGGTGAGTGGAAGCGTGTGCTGTTTGTCCCCACAGGGGCTCTCCTGTCCAAAGTGACTTTTAACGAGGGAAAAAGTGTGCCGGGCATTGCCCATGGCGTGATTGTAGAACAAAAAGAAGAAGGAGGACAGTCATGAGTTATTTCCATGCTTTTTGGGTAGGCGGCTTGATCTGCGCCCTGGTGCAGATTTTATTGGACCGGACGAAACTGATGCCGGGGAGGGTGATGGTTCTGCTGGTATGTTCCGGGGCGATACTCAGTGCCGCAGGGCTGTACCGTCCCCTGGTAGAGTTTGCCGGCGCGGGGGCCAGTGTACCTCTGCTGGGCTTTGGACACCTGCTCTGGGAGGGAATTCGAAAGGCCATTGATGAGAGCGGATTTATCGGATTGTTTATGGGCGGATTTACTTCCAGCGCGGTGGGAATTTCAGCGGCATTGATCTTTTCCTACCTTGCCAGCCTGATGTTTAAGCCGAAAATGAAAGGGTAAAAAAGGGTGACATAAAATCCCGGAAAGTTGGTTGACAAATGACAGCCCATACTATAAGATAGAATTCGAAGGAGAAAGAAGTCGAATTTTGACAGAAGACAGACGTTGTTTTTGGTAGAATTGTCCGTGCTGGGGAGCGATACGGGCAAGGGGATTTTCCATTAAGTGCAGCTGTTATCTGTCAGTTGGGAGTGTCAGGGGAGCCGATGGTATTTGCAAGTTTATATTTTGTGTGTTTTTTCTTTATTATCTGGCTGATTGTCTATAGTAATATGGCCACAATACGGGGAAAAAATATCGTATTGCTGGTATTTTCTATGATATTTTACGCATGGGGCGGAGCGCAGTATCTGGTACTGCTTGTGGGGATGACATTTGCTGCGTGGTTTTGTGCTAGAGAGATTGAACGGCGTCGGGATACAGCTTTGTGTACCGCTTTTTTTATCTCTGGATGTGTGATATTAATCGGGCTGCTCTGCATATTTAAATATACAGGGTTTATCCTGGAGAGCGTCCAGTTTGTGGCGGGAGTGCCGGAGAAGATTCCCGAGATTGTCCTGCCCATAGGCATTTCGTTTTATACTTTTCAATTGTTATCATATGTGGTGGATGTATACAGAGGAGAGGTGGAGGCACAGAAAAAATTCTGGATGCTTCTGCTTTACGCGGGATTGTTCCACCAGTGTGTGGCCGGGCCGATTGTCCGTTATGACACCGTCGCCGCGGAGCTTTCCCACCGGCGTGCCAGGATGAGCGAAGTGGCAGAGGGAACCTGGAGATTTGCGGCCGGGCTGGCGAAGAAGGCTATTCTGGCCAATGGCTGCGCGCTGGTGGCGGATACGTTTCTGCCAATGGACGGGGCGGCTCTTGGCAGCATGCCGGTGTCTGCCATCTGGGTTGGAATTTTGAGTTATACATTACAGATTTATCTGGATTTTTCCGCTTATTCTGATATGGCCATTGGCATGGGGCTGATGATCGGACTGCATTATCAGGAGAATTTTAATTATCCCTATATTGCCGGGTCCGTACAGGAGTTCTGGAGAAGATGGCATATATCCCTGAGTAGTTTTTTCAGGGATTATGTATACATACCCCTGGGGGGAAGCCGAAACGGCAGGATAAAGACCATAAGAAACTTGTTTGTTGTATGGGCCTTGACCGGGCTTTGGCATGGCGCCGCCTGGAATTATGTTGTCTGGGGCCTGTATTTTTTCTGTTTTTTAGTGATAGAGAGAATCTGGAAGCATTACCATTTCCGCCTTCCGCCGGTGCTGCGCAATATTTATACCCTGCTGGTGGTGGCATTTGGATGGGTATTGTTCCGTTTTACGGACTTTTCCAATGTGGGAATTGTGGTTAAGGGCATGTTTGGACTCAATGGCAATGCCCTGACAAACCTGGAAACCACTATATTTTTTCAGAATCATTGTTTTTTGCTGCTGGTCAGTGTTGTGGGCTGTACACCGTTTGTGGCTGCAGTGCGGGATCAGTTTCGATATGTGGGCAAAGTGTGGGAAGGACGGGTGAGCCGGATTTTGTATCTGGCAGGCGCGCTGGTCCCGGTGGTTCTGCTCATTTTATCTGTGATGGCGCTGGTGGGCAATAGTTATAACCCGTTCTTGTATTTTCAATTTTGACAGGAGGGCTCGTTATGGAAGTCAGTAAAAAGCGTCAGATGCGGCTGGAGAGGCAGAGGCAGCGGTATCGAAAGTATCTGCGGATAGAGATTCAGGTGTTCAGGCGGGTGTTGATTCTGCTGTGTCTGCTGGGCCTGCTCATACCTCTGCGTCCCCAACAGTCCAAGCTGGAGAAGAGGGACCTGGAACAGTTCCCTTCTCTGTCTGTCCAGGGGATTTTGAAAGGGGATTTTTTTGAGGATGTGTCTACCTGGTATGCAGATACGTTTCCTTTCCGCGAGAAGCTGCTGACAGCAAACGCGGCGGTGGAAAGGCTCTACGGTCTGGGAAGACAGCAGATTCACGGTAATGTGGGAACAGGAGACGAGATTCCCACAGAGTACACAGAGGCAGAACCCCAGAAGAAAAGCAAGAAGAAAAACAAAGCGTCTGACAAGGCGGCAAAAGACAAAGATTCGGGCACAGATCTGGAAGATACGGATGTGGCACAGGGAGACGAAGGGGAAGACGGAATGCTCCATGAAGTGCCGGAAAGTGTGGGAACCATTTACATAGCCCAGGACCGGGCATTTGAGCTGTATTATTTTGCCCTGGAATCTGCCAATCAGTATATTAAAATGATTAACAATGCGGCCCAGCTGCTGGATGGGAAAGCGGTTGTCTATGATATTCTGGCGCCCACCTCCATTGGGATATATCTGGATAAAGACATTCAGGAATCCCTTGGGTGCAGCGACCAGTCCCAGGCTTTTGATTATATTTTGAATAATCTGGACAGCCGTGTGCGGGGGGTAAAGGTGTTTGATACCCTGCTGTCCCACAATGGGGAATATTTATATTTCCGCACAGACCATCACTGGACAGCGGATGGGGCCTATTATGCATATGAA
>CANSYV010000118.1 GCA_947651335.1 uncultured Lachnospiraceae bacterium | reverse complement strand
ATAATCCGGCATATCCGCTTTCGGGTATTGATAAATGAGGTCTCTTTCACTTTCGCGAAACTTAAGAAAATCACCGGGACTGTTCCCTGCAGCCTGCGGTATTTTTCTTCTCTCCAGATACGCAGGTTCTGGAATAAATCTTCTCTTTGAGAATATTCCACGGAAAAAAACTGTTCTATCATACTCATATTCAGGGTTTTTCCGAAACGCCGGGGACGGGTAATCAGGGTGACAGCGTCCTCATTTTCCCACCATTCTTTTATGAACAGGGTCTTATCTATATAAAAATTATTTTTCGTGATCAGCAGCTCAAAGTTCTGATGACCAAGCCCGATGGTTCTCGCCATACGACCTCCCCATAAACTTAATTTTTTATAATCCCATCAGCTGCAGAGACAAATTTGGACAAATCCGCTTCATGAAAAACAGAATACATTTCAAGTACTCTGGAGATTGTCAGGCCCCGCTTTTGTAAATCCGCGAAGCTGCATGCCGTATACCACTGGTAATAGGCAAGCGCCCATCCTGCCCAATATTCCGGGCTTTTTTCTATTTCTTCAGACACCTCCCCGTCCGGCCTTCTCCCCTCTGTGCGGTAAATAACTTCTATGGCAAGTTCCGGGCCGGAAAGACCGGCGATAAATTTGGGAGCTCCTATTCCAAAAAGTTCTGCGATCTCTGACTCAAGAAACTGGGAATAGAATTTTTCCGGCTCATAGCCTAAATCACAGATGGCATAATCCAGCATATCTCCTAAATTATTCATCGCATCATTGAGATACGTTTCTTTGTAAGCGCGGGTCATCTTCCTTCCACTCCTCTCTCAAAATATCCACCAGATAAACGGCATCCGAGGCGCGCCGTTTTTTGCGCTCCTGCCGATATGCAGCTCTTGCTTGTTCATCACGTTTTTTTTCTTTTGGATAATAGAGCTTCCTTTCTGCCGGAAGCGCTTCGTCAAAGACAATCTGTCTAAACGCATGTTTACTCTTTAACACAATCTGTTCGCCCAGTTTACCTAAATACATGGCTCTTTCAAGCTGTTCTAATGATAAGGCATTATTTAAAAATGCATTGGCAAATGAAAAGTAAGAATCATCTGCACGATATCCAATCATCACATCAAACTTTTCATATGCCGGCAGAAAATGTTCAAAGAGATACTCTCTTCCCTCCTCAGCAATATCATTTGAAACTTTAAAAATACGGTTTTTGAGTAAAATAGAAAGCCAGTTTAAAATATTGTAATCAGCATCAGATAAATTCAATACCGAAAGCCCTGTCAACTCCAGCTGATATCTGTTCGCATACCCGTTCTTATTCTCAGCACAGGCCCAGCCTTTCGCCAATTCAAGGCTTTCTGTACAATAAAACCCAACCCCGTAATCATTCCTGACATTGCCCTTTCCAAATACCGGGGCAGAGATAACATTTTGTGAACCATGATAAATGATAATATTGTCTTTCATACACCGCCCCTCACTCCTTCACACACAGCTCTTGGTACACGTCCCTCTTTCCCACACCTCTGTCCTTAGCCACCTGTTTCATGGCGTCTTTCCTGGAATACCCCTGGCTCTCGTAATAGGCCATATGTTCTTCCAGGGTAAATTCCTCCCACTTTTCCTGCTCCTCTTTCTGGATCTCCCGATAATCCTTTCCCTCAACCACCAGCACACATTCCCCTCTCGGCGGCTGGCTGGCCGTCTGCTCCAGCAGCCCATTCAAAGAAGCCCGGTTCACCGTCTCGTGCAGTTTGGTCAGCTCCCTGCAAAGAGCGGCTTTCCTTTCCCCGCCCAGAGCCTGCCGCAGCTCCTCCAGGGTACGCTTCAGGCGGTGAGGGGCCTCATAGAACACCAGTGTCCTGGTCTCCTCTTTGACTCTGTCCAGGCACAGCTTTCTCTCCTTAGTGTCCATGGGGAGAAATCCCTCGAATGCAAAACGCCGGGAAGACAGGCCGGACAGAGTCAGCCCGGTGACACAGGCCGCAGCCCCTGGAAGGGCGGTCACAGGAATCCCCTGTTCATGACACAGAGCCGCCAGATCCTCCCCGGGGTCAGAAATCCCCGGGGTCCCGGCATCCGTAATCAGCGCCACGTCCTGCCCTTCCAGCAGCTTTTCCACCAGAATCTGCCCTTTTTTCCTTTTATTATGTTCATGGTAACTGGTAATCGGCGTATGAATATCATAGTGATTCAGCAGTTTCATACTGTTCCTGGTATCCTCAGCCGCAATCAGATCCACCTCCTTGAGCACCCGCAGGACTCTCAAAGTGATATCCTCCAGATTCCCAATAGGCGTAGCACACAAATATAACGTTCCCACCATTTACACCCCCTTGTTTTTATGATAACTCATCCCCCATAATAAATCTCCATCGCCTCCTGAGTATACACCCCCGGCTTCTCATAAATAATCAATGGCTTCTCCACTTTCATCCCGGAGTTTCCCCCGGAAAGTCCCTCCAGCAGCACCATACTGGGCTCTTTGTCCACATAGGAATGCACCAGACGCATCCGCTTTGGCTCCAGGCCCCACTGGACCATCTTGGAGAGAATTTCCCCCAGACGAAACGGACGGTGGATCATGTAAAATCTGCCCCGGGGCTTTAGCAGTGTGGCGGCCTGGCTGAGCACATCCTCCAGGCTGCACAAGATTTCATGGCGGGCAACAGCGATCTCCTCACGGGCGTTTTTCAGACCATGATGGTGGATCATATACGGGGGATTGCAGGTAATTACATGAAAAGAAGCCCCTCCAAATATGGCGGAAGCTTCTCTGATATCTCCTGTCACAATTGTAATTTCTTTTTCCAGCTGGTTATGACTCACACTCCTCCTGGCCATCTGCGCACAGTCCGGCTGAATCTCCAGCCCAGTCACATGACTTCCCTTTTTCCTGGCCCGAAGGAGAATGGGAATAATCCCGGTACCGCATCCCATGTCCAGAACCTGCTCATTTTTTTGCGCGCGGGCAAACCAAGATAACAAAACCGCATCCGAACCGAAGCAGAATTTCCCCGGGTCCTGTATAATCTCATAGCCATTCTGCAGGTCGTCCAGCCGCTCATGCGGCAATAATTCAATCTTCATCCAATATAGACTCTCCTCCCCGGTCTTCCAGCTGTTTTAATTCCTGGAACTCTTTCTCCGGAAGCTTCACCTTTTTCCTTCTGGGACGGAATTTCAGATCCTCCACCTGATAATCCCGTATCTCTTTCTCATCATTCATGTCCACCACTACCCGCACATGCTGGCGCAGGACACTGACACTGTGGACCTTTCCCTGGAGTCCCTCCGGCGTGGTCACCGTATCTCCCACACCTGGAAGCTTTTTGTTCAGCTCTTCATAGATTTCCTGCTCATTTTTCAGACAGCACATGAGCCGTCCGCACACACCGGATATTTTTGTCTGATTCAGGGACAGATTCTGCTCTTTCGCCATCTTAATGGAAACCGGGGCAAACTCTGTCAGATACGTGTGACAGCATAAGGGACGCCCGCAGATACCGATTCCGCCCATGAGCTTTGTCTCATCCCGCACTCCGATCTGCCGCAGCTCAATCCGGGTCTTAAACACAGCGGCCAGATCTTTCACCAGCGCCCGAAAATCCACTCTCCCATCCGCTGTAAAGTAGAACAGCACTTTATTGTTATCAAATGTGTACTCCACATCTATGAGCCGCATGTCCAGATGGTGTTCCAAAATCTTCTTCGCGCATATCTGAAAAGCTTTCTTTTCCTTCTCCCGGTTTTCCTGTTCTCTATCCTCGTCTTCCTGGTCAGCGGGCCTCAGTACATCTTTCAGGGGCTGTACCACATCGCTGTCCTCTACCACTTTCGGACCCATGACCACATAGCCGTATTCCACACCTCTGGCGGTCTCAACAATCACATGATCCCCCACATGGATATCATACCCCTTCGGTCCAAAATAGTATATCTTTCCCCCTTTTCGAAATCTCACGCCAATTATTTCCGTCATGTCAGTTCTCCCTGATTGTCAAATACAGCAGTTCCATCACCAGTTCAAAATTTACATTCGCCCGCAGACGTATTTTCGCCTTATCCGCAGCGTCTATGGCATTTTCAAGCCCTTCATAGGAACGCTGGCTCGCCTGCTCCTTGATAAAATTAATCTCCTGTTTGAACACCAGATGGTCCACTTCACGGGTAGCCTTAAACATAAGTACATCCCGGAACCATACCTGAAAAATGTCCAGATAATCATAGACATTCTGCTGCTGCGCAGCCAGCTCCTTTAACAAATCAATCCATTCATGTACTTCCATCCTGGATGCATATTTCAGAATATACAGGGCCTTCTGGGATGTCTCGCCGAAATGGTCCGAATCCGCCGCCTGCTGCGCTTTCCCTATACTGCCCTGGGCAAATGCGGTCTGTACCTCCGCTTCATAGCTTGGAATATGCATCTTCTCTATCAGATACTGTTTCACCAGACTGTCTTCCACCGGGCGCACGTCCAGCCGCACACAGCGGGAACAGATAGTGGGCAGAAGCGCGTCCACATTGGTGGTGAGCAGAAGAAACACCGCATAATCCGGCGGCTCCTCAATGGTCTTTAAAACAGCATTCTGCGCCTGCACAGTCATCTTATCCGCATCGTTGATAATATATATTTTATACCGCCCGCTGTACGGCAGTATGGATACGTCATCCACAACCTGGGAGCGGATTTCCTCCACACCGATAGAATTGCTTTTCTCATGTTCCACATATATGATATCCGGATGATTCTTACTGTTTGCCTTCCGGCAGGAATCACATTTCTGGCAAGGGTCCGCGCCTTCGCTTTCGCACTGCAGTGCCATAGCGTATATATTTGCCAGAGTCTTCTTCCCGGCCCCCGGTTCTCCCGCCAATATATAGGCGTGGGATGCTTTGCCCTGCAAAATCGAATTCTTCATGTGTCTGACAATCTGTTCATGTCCTACTATTGATTCAAAATTTTTCATAAGAATCACCTCCTGCGTAACTTATTAACCAGTATACTATATTTCTCACAGTTTTTCCATAGTTATCGCAGGAAATCAATAAGGATGGCATAGGTTATTTAACAGCCGGCCTGCTGGCTGATTATCATAAATATAAAACAAAACGTCTGCTGAACATTACCTTCTGCGGCTTAACCGCCACTTGACAGACCGCCGAAGCTTCCCCCGCAGTCACTGTAATTACAGCATTTCCTGTGCTTTTAGCCAGTATCACGCCTTTTTTTGTCACAGATGCAACATGGGGCCTGCTGGATTTATAAATAACCGGCTTCCCAGCAGGCGCAGCGGTTACTTTCAGCTTCGCCTTTTTTCCGGCTTTCAGCGAGAGTCTTTTTGCGCTCAATTTCATAACCGCCTTTTTTACTGTAATCTTACAGCGTGCCTCTGCGCCTTTGATTTTCGCCTTAATCACTGTAGTTCCGGCTCTTTTTGCCGTGATTCTCCCACTGGCATTCACTGCCGCTGTTCTGGGATGGTCAGAAGAAAATCTAGGCCTTTTCCCATTGGACGTTACTGACGACAAATAAAATATATCTCCGGCTCTCATGGTCTTAGCATATGCGTTCAGCAGAACAAATCCATGGCTGG
>CANSYV010000117.1 GCA_947651335.1 uncultured Lachnospiraceae bacterium | reverse complement strand
GCCTCTCTTCCTTTGCGGATCAACTTTTCAGATTCTGTCTCAATTACCGTTCCTCCCATTATATTCACCAGCCTTTCCTCATTTTTATTTCCATTGGTTATGTGGGTGATGATCGTATTTACAAATCCCATGAGATCTACCAGCTCTATATCGGATAATTCGCCCTTTTTATGCATCCGTATCATCTCATCTCTAAGATACTTCAAATCTTCCTCCGCACCTTCTATACTATCTCCTGATGCAATCTCTTTTTCATATCTTGCCGCATAAAATGGTATATACGGAAACAGCTTCTTTTCCATAATCTCTTCTTTTGTAAACTCCTCCAGAATTACATTGGCCGACTCATAGTTTACCTCCTGCCCATCTGGAAATGTAAATGCTATCCTGGTTATTTTTGGTGTCTTTTCCGTCCTTTTGATGTATATCACAGAAAATCTTGGCATGGGGATGACCGCATAGCCTATATCCCATTTGGCTCTCTGCCTCCCCACAATAAACGTGTACTCTGCCATTCGGATTGCCATTGATCCGTCATCATAGCTCTGACACTCCAAAACATAAATCTCGTTTCCTATTTTCAGTACAAAATCTGAAATCTGTTCCTCTATATCTTTGCTCCCGTCTGCTGTCTCCTTTTCTGTCAAATACCCTTCTGACGGTAATGTCTCTACCTCCACATCCATGGAATACTGCTTTCCGAATGTGTCATTGATTACGGCAATGAATAACCTTTTGTGTTTCATTTTCATTGTCTTAAATACATTATCGTAATCTGGTGTCCTTTTCTGCATAGTCTCCTTTCTTCCTGCTGTTAACACTACACTTTTTTCAAATACGCCCCAGTTCAGTATTATGAAAAGCACCTGTACTGCTCATTTTTTTCTCTCGATTGTTTTTACTGCCCCACCAGCTGTTTTCCATACCGTTCCAGATAGGCCGATGCCATTTCCATGGACAAACCGACCCTTTCCTGCAGTCTTTTCATTATGGCCGCATCGTCCAATCCAAATTCCCGCCCCATTTCTATTATTTCTTCTGCTTTTCCCTCTGCTCTGCCCTCTGCCTTTCCCGCTGTTCTTCCAGCCTCTCTTCCTTTGCGGATCAACTTTTCAGATTCTGTCTCAATTACCGTTCCTCTCATTATATTCACCAGCCTTTCAACCTCAGCTTCCCTTCAACCCGCCGATTCCACCGGCGCCACAGTAAAAATGAACGCAGAGTTTCATCTATCAGAAACGCCGCAAAGATTCCCACCAGGCCAAAGTCCAGCACACATCCCAGCACCCACGCCAGACCAGTTCCGATTCCCCACATGGACATCACCGAAATTGCCACTGGATAAACCACATCTCCTGCTGCCCGCAGCGAATTTCCAAAAGTCAGATTGGCATTTTTGGCAAACATGGCCGCCATGTCCATCAATAACACTATGTATGCCATCCGCAGAATGTTCTCATTGTCTGTAAATATCCCCAGAAATCTGCTACCAGACACCAAAAGCACCAGTCCCAGAACCGCCACTGCCGCCGCTCCTTTACGGATACATTGAAAGGAAACTTTCCCCGCTTCTTCCCATTCACCTGCCCCAATATGCACGCCCACGATAATCCCTGCTGCAACTGCTATGGAATTTGGCAGAAGTACCAGCATAAAGGAGAAATTCATCTCGTATATTTTAGCCGTCAGTGCCTCTGTCCCCAAAGAACCGATCACCATGGTCACTGCCATCTGGGAGCATTTATAGGAACACGACTCCCCGGCCGCCGGGATGCCTAACCGCAGAATTTCTTTCAAATCCCATTGCTTTGGTTTTTGCATCACCTTATCCCTGTCCGTTATCCATAACACCGCGAAAACGGCCACAGAGGCAGCTGCATTTGCACCCACCGTCACCAGCGCCACGTCTTTCACTGTTCCCCACACGTACAAATACCCATTGACTACCAGAATATCTCCGATAATATTTCCTATATTTGCGGCAACGGAAATTACGGACGTAAAAGCAGCCTTCCCATAACTTCTGAATATAGAGGTAAATATTGCAAACAGCGCCTGGAAAAATAGTCCATAACTCATGACCCCCAGATATTCTATTGCAGGTTTCCAAAGAATGCGATCCATCTGCAGCCAAAATACAATCTGTTCTTTCAACAAAAATGTCAGGAAAAAAGAAGCCGTTCCCACCACTGCTGCCAGCCAGAATGCCGCGCCGCAAATGGACTTTTGCTTATCACCATCACCTGCCCCGATTGCCTGTGCCAGTAAAATGGAAGTTCCTGATGACACCACACGGAAAATAAGCAGTACAATGCTGAGAAACTGATTTACATATCCAGCTGCCGCCACTGCCTCATCTGCATACTGGCCGAGTACATAAGTATCAGCAAACCCAAACAGCATCTGGAAAAAGGACTCAAACGCAATGGGGACTGCAAGCGGCCATATCCGATAGGTGTTCTCCTTCCTGCTCATCGTTTCCCCCATATCGTATATCTTCATTTTCCATATAAGAATTCAACTGAAATATCCCCATCCTATAACTACATTGTAGACGCAAACAAAATGTACGTCAAGGCTGACACGCAAAGAACACGTATCAGCCTTTCATCTGAAGCGGAAATACCCCCTCAAAAACTCCTCCGACATGTCCCTGGACCGAAAAATAACAATCTCCTTCCCCGGAGCTTTCTCAAGGAGTGCCTCTATCTCCGGCCGTGTGGCTGAATGAAAGCTCCTGACAAATTCCATAAATTCTTCATCTTTTTCCGTCTCAATCCAGGGCATATCCACCCTGGGCCTGCCAAAGCGCATTTCAATTCCCTGAAGACAGACTTCCAGTGGATAGTCAAGCCAAAACACCGTATCGCACTGTTCCAGCCGCAGCGGCAGTGTACGGATATAATTTCCGTCAATAATCCATTCTTCCTGTTCCAGAATCCCGTGGAGTTTTTCATCAAATTCCGCTTTTGAAACAGTGGTTTTATCTGGTCTGTGGTATAGCATATCCAGATAAAACAGCGGAAGCCCCGTTATTTTCTGAAGCTTCCGTGAGAATGTACTTTTTCCGCTGCCTGGGCAGCCTATGACAATCGCTTTTTTCATCTTCTACCCAATCTCCGCAATGGGATGGCGAATCACAGTCTTCCACCGCTCCGGAGCCACACGCCGCGCGTCCGAAAGATAAATCTCGTGATGGAGCCGCCCATCTGAAAAATCGTTCCGGTATCCATGTTCCGCCAAAAAACGGTCCATCTTTTCCACAGATGCCGGTTCTTCGTCATAAGGACCTATATGCATCATCTGCACACACAGACCTTCTTCCACTGTGTAAAACTCCGCCGCGGAACAATCCATCTTCTTTTTCCTGGATGCCTCCTCTTTTGCCCATTCCAGTTCCTCCCGGGTGACAAAATCCGGCAGGCGGATGGCGGAAATCCACCGAAACGCAGATTTATTGGAATAATCAATGCCCTCCACCCCCTCTTGTTTCCAAAAGCCCTCCAGGGGCGGTACTACAAAGTCAAAGTAACCTTCCATGCGGTGCTTTCCCATTTTGCTCATCTTTATGGTATATGCGGCCGCATACAGAATCCCAATGGACTTTTTATACGCGCCGTCCGGCTCATTGGGGTCTCCCTCCCCCCGCACGGCCACATAATTCATAGAAGGCACTGTGACAATCTCCGGCTTCTTCTTTGGCATATAGAATTCTTTGTACTCTTTCTTATAATCAAATGTCTTACCGCTTTTTTTCGCCGCCTTTGGTTTCCTCTCCGGCAGTTCTTCATACATCTCTGATACCATTTTCTGCAGCAATTCCCTGTTCTCCAGGATCGTCACCGGAAGCATCTCTTTCGCGCCATCGTAAGGTGGCTGTGGTATACTGTCCGGCATGTACTTTCTGCCTGCCGCTGTCATTTTCACCATAAAGCCGCTGTCATAAATTCCTCCGAAAATCCTCTCCCGATAGTAAAAAACATATCCCCCCATCATGGGCCTGTTTCGAACCTCACCCAAATCTGATAGCTGCTCCATAATATATTCTGCCAGTTCTTTATTCGCCATTTTGTCCTCCTCCCTGATTTTCCCGGATCACTGATATTTTTTACATTCTAACACACGAAACATGACATGTGTATGTCATATTCATATAAATTTCTACAGAGAATTTCCGCTTTCACCTGCATTTATGGTATAATATGATTATCCCGTTAAAAATTCATTGACACCTTTTGACGGGCTGGATCGTATCTATTAAAAAACTAAACTTAGGAAAGGAGAACTGCCATGAAAACTACCTTAAAGAATGCGATAACAGCATTCGTCCTGCTGGCCGCGGCAGTGATTATCACAGCGCCAGCCAGTGTACAGGCAAAAGCGTCCAACATTCAGCTAAACGTAAACCAGACATATAAGCAATACGATTTTACAGGAGATCAGAAACCGGACAAGCTCAGAGTATCCGCTGGTTCTTCTGATTCCTATTCCTATGGGAATTACCAGGTTCATCTAAACGGAAAAAAGGTACTGGCCATAAAAGGACGCCTCTATTACTCGTTTAAAATCAACCGGCTGGAACTGAAAAACAAAAATATCTATCTGTCCATTATTCCTGTAACAGACAATGCAGATACCCCAGGAGCCGCTATATACCAATACAAAAGCGGCAGATTGAAAAAAGCTGTGGACCTGGACGCTATGCAGAAAATCAGCGCCCACAATTCCGCCAGAATTATGAAAGTAACGGGCAATAAAATCACCGTGGAACACGATATCATGTCGTATGCTCTGGGATCAATCAGTTTCCGCCTGGATTACCAGTATCAAAACGGAAAACTGGTCCAGACGACTGACAAGCCCAGACTTACATCTTCCCACCTGAAAGCCTTAAAAAAATCTTACTGGACTGCCGGTCATTCCATGAACGTATTGAAAAGTCCATCTGGAAAGCGCATTGCCACACTGAAAAAAGGCCAAAAGGCGAAAGTCAACCGGATTTACCTGAATCCCAAACACACGAAAATTTATCTGAATGTGAGAATCAAAGGCGGAAAATCCGGCTGGGTGAAAGGGTGGACATCCAGCTCACCCCAGTCATCAAAAGGAATGTTTGAGGAAGCCCAATATTCCGGTTAACCCCCGCCACACCAGAGGTATATTATGAAAAATCTTCTAATCGCTGACGATAATGAGCAGATTCTGGATGTGCTGAAAGAATATGCTATAAAAGAGAATTATCATGTCTATACAGCAAAAACCGGGAAAGAAGCTCTGAACGAATTTAATAAACGCAGTTATCATGCCATTTTGCTGGATGTTATGATGCCGGAGATTGACGGCTTTGAGGTCTGCCGGGAAATCCGAAGAAATTCCATGGTGCCCATTATCATGATCACCGCCCGTGGTGAGGATTTCGAACGCATTATGGGACTGGACATCGGAGCCGATGATTACGTGGTAAAACCCTTTTCCCCGTCTGAGGTCATGGCACGGCTGCGGGCGATTCTCCGGAGGCTGGATCTCACTGGAAATGAGCAGCAGCAATACATGACAAAGGGCAGCCTGAATATCTCCATAGAAAAGTTTCAGGTTTTCATCAACGGTGAAGAAGTCCATTTGACCAAAAAGGAAATTGAAATCCTCTTTCTCCTGGTTTCCA
>CANSYV010000116.1 GCA_947651335.1 uncultured Lachnospiraceae bacterium | reverse complement strand
CTGGCAGATTGCATCAATGCGTTCTCTGGTATCATTATGAGCGCGCAGTACCACAAAGGGATCATCTTTGAATTTTTTTAATGGAACACCTGGAAATCTAGGATTACGGTGAAGATCTTTTTCCACATCTGTAAATGTCAATTGATAGCTTGCCGCCCTTTGGTTACTGTCAAAAGAGGCCGGAACTGCCAGCAGAAGATTCTCCTCAAAACATTTCTTCCTGTAGTAAATCTGTGGGTCCAAAGCGTAATTGTCAATGATAATATCCAATTCCCCATTGAACAGCTTTTGTCCTAGTTCGGGCGTAGAACCCTCGTAAAAGTTCAGGTTCACATGGGGATATTTTTGCCGGAATTGTTCGATGAACGGCGGAAAGATAAAAGAGGCAAAAAAGTACGTGCCACCCAGGGCCAGGTGTCCGGCCTTCAGTTCATGGAGCTTTCCAACGTGATAAGCAAATTCATCCTCCAGATCCAGGATTTTCTCTGTAGTCCGTATGTATTCTTTTCCACACTCCGTCAATTGAATCGGGCTTGTACGCCGGTCAAAGAGTGGGGCGCCCACTTTCTTTTCTATCCTTTTAATCGCGGCACTGAGCGCCGGCTGAGAAATATACAAATTCTGCGCGGCTTTTGAAAAGCTCTGCTCTTTGTAAACTTCCATTACATAATTCATTCCATGAAACATATTGATGCCTCCAAAAACAACAGAGATATAATAAGAGCTGAAACGGCGCAGCCTGTGCCACGCCGAATCCTTTTTTATTTCAAAAACCCATTGATAATCTGTTCTTCTGCCTCTGCCTCTGTCAGCCCCAATGTCATCAATTTGACAATCTGGTCTCCGGCAATTTTGCCGATGGCCGCCTCATGTATGAGAGCCGCGTCAATGTGATTGGCTTCCAGCTGGGGCACTGCCAGTATCTTGGCATCCCCCATGATAATGGCATCGCACTCCATATGACCGCTGCACATGGTATTTCCTGTGATTTTCGCGTCAAATTTCTGGAAGGAATTGTCTTTGGCCACAGAACGGGAAATCACGTCTGTATTGGCTTTTTCCCCGTTGAGATTCACCTCATAGATGCTCACTGCAGACTGGTTTCCATGAGTCATCAGGCGCTCCCGGACCAGAAGCTTGGCTCCGGCTGCCAAATCCGCGGTTGTTTTCCGCTCTGTGGAGTCCACGCCTTTGATCTGAACCATCTCCATCTCCATGAGACTGCCCTCATCCAGTGTCACTTCCGTTCCTGGATTCAGAATGCGTTTGCCCTGGCCGTCACCTGAACCATAATGCTTTTCCACATATTTAATCTTGGAATTTTTCCCCACAAAGAAGCGGTGGATTCCATCATGCTCCGAATCCTGAACGCCGCAGTTATCAATGCCGCACCCGGCGACAATGGTTACATCGCAGTCATCCCCAATATAAAAATCGTTATATACAACTTCTTTCAGCCCGCTTGCGCTCAAGACCACCGGAATGTGCACGCTTTCGTTTTTTGTGCCTGATTTAATCCGCACGTCAATTCCTGTGCCGTTTTCCTTGGATATAATATCTATATTGGCTGTTGTATTTCTCTGTGCCAGCTGGCCATTGGCCCTTATATTATATGCCCCTTCCGGCACTTCATGAAGCCCGGCAACTTCCTCCAGCAGCCTCTGCTGTATTTGGTCAATCATCAACTTTCGCCTCCCATATTGTATTTATTACATTTACTTGCCATCGCCTCTGTGCTCACCAGAGTGGGAAGCACTTCCTCTTTCCCGCCCTGTTTCACAATTTTTCCGTCCGCGATGACCACAATTTCATCTGCAATATTCAGAATGCGCTCCTGGTGGGAAATCACCAGAATGGAACCCTGACGGTTGGTTTTGCGCATATTTTCAAACACTTTGATGAGATTCTGGAAACTCCAGAGGTCAATCCCCGCTTCCGGTTCGTCAAAAACAGACAGCTTGCTCCCTCTTGCGAGAACTGTGGCAATCTCCACCCTTTTCAGTTCCCCTCCGGACAGGCTGGCGTTCACCTCACGGTCAATATAGTCCTTTGCACACAAGCCTACCTCTGCCAGATATTCACAGGACTCTGCCACAGAGAGCTTCTTTCCCGCCGCCAGACAGATCAAATCCCGGACCGTAATTCCCTTAAACCGCACAGGCTGCTGAAACCCATAGGCAATTCCCAGCTTTGCCCTCTCTGTTACACTTTTTTGTGTAATGTCTTCCCCTTCAAAATAGATTTTTCCTGACGTGGGTTTATGAATCCCCGCGATCACCTTAGCCAGCGTGGATTTTCCCCCGCCGTTGGGCCCGGTAATCACAATGAACTTCCCGTCTTCCAGCTTCAGGCTCATATCCTTGACAATCTCTTTGGAATCGTCCTCTTCTGATACTTCAAATGATATATTTTCCAATTCCAGCATTTCATCACCTCTTTTTGTTTTTCTGAGCGTTGGCTCTCTTTTGCGTTTAGGAGCTCTATGGCTCCTTCATAGAATATTATACAAAATTATGCCGCGATATCAAGTATTGTTTTGTTCCTTATTTCAGGTATCTGCTCCGGTTCCCCGCAGTGTTCTTATGTAACTTAACCGTTGTTTTCTTCCTGGCACCCGCCATTTTCTTTAATGATTTGTTGAATTGGCTTTTTGTCACCTGCTTCTTTCCCGAATAATACTTCGTCCACTTTCCACCGATTCCTGCCACATTTTTATTCACTGTCAGTTTTGCCGATGCTTTTCCTTTTGACAGCTGATAATAAACAGATTTGACAATTCCGGACGACAGGTCGCTTCCCACAAACACACCCTTTTTCTTATAATAGGAAAATCTTTCCCCAGCGCTGAAACTTTTTACCTCCTGTACTTTTCCGTTTTTATACCTGTACAAGACGCTGCAGTCTGACCAGTGGGGAATATCCGGGCTGTGGACAATCAACTCCGGCACAGAATCTTTGTCGATATAGACAGTGGCAAACAAGCAGTTTTTGACGGGAATATCAAAATTCTTGTTATTTCCCCAGTGCAGGGCCTTTTTTGAGAGCATATTTTTATACGCTTTCACAGCCTTTGCTTTTTGAGACGCTGCCTGCACATTTACCGGTGCCGCTGCTGCCGCCAGTATGAGCAGAAATAATACCATTCTTTTTAAAAATTTCATCATTCTTTTCCTTTCGTTATTTAGATAAATATATTTAACTATACCATGCTGGCAAAATTTATTCAATCACGGTTTGCTAAACTATCAGTAAAGTTATTCCCAGCCCCAAAGCCCGGCTGCCTCTCAAACCGGCAGATAAAAAAACAAACGAAACTGCTGTCCCTCCTGCTCAATCTCCATCTGCCCGCCATACTTTTGCACAGTTTTCTGAATGCTCTTCAGCCCTAGCCCGTGATTTTCCTTATCCTTTTTGGTGGTCTTGGGCAGCTTCCCGTCCTCTATATCCAGCTTGTGCATACAGGGATTTTTCACACTCACAGCAAATATCCCTTTCCCCGCCCTGGCTTCCAGCTGGACCTCCCGCAGTTCTTCCGGGAGGTTCTGGCAGCCTTCGGCGGCATTGTCCAGGGCATTGGCCAGCATCCCGCAGATATCCGCCTTTTCAAAGGGGAGTTCTTGGGGAATATCCATTTTTACATAAAACCGGATGTGTCTCTGGCGCATCAGGCTTTCTTTTGCCGTGACTACCACATTCACCGCCCCATCGCCGCAGTAAGAAGTCACCTGGGTAAATGCCTCATGGTCCAGCAGCCCCTGGATATAGCGCTCCCGCTCATCCCCGGACAGAGACAGAATCACCTGCAGATGGTTGGACAAATCATGGCGCAGTCTTCTGATTTCAAACTGCTGCTGTTCCATGGCTTCATAATATTTCCGGTTATGTTCCGCCAGAGCGCTCTCCTGTTCCAGCCTCTGCTGTTTCTCCAACACTGACAGCGCCAGCAGCAGCCCGGTAAATAAGAAAATGACCATCAAAAACACCACTCCGTCCGCAATAAACGTATGCCCGGTCTGATAATACGGCGGCTTCAGAAGCACAAGGGATACCACAATTCCCAAAGGCGGAACCGCAAGCAGAAGAATCAGCCTCCACAGAGCCTCTGACAGCTCAAAGTCCTGTTCCAGCCTGTGAGTCCGCATCACCAGATACAAAAGCAGGGCAAAGGAGACTCTTCCCACCAAATGAGGGATATACGCCACTCCAAACCCATAATAGATCACATCCGCAATACAATTATCAAACAGGCCGGCAAAGGCAGACACTACACTGGCAAACATAACCCCCACAGACAGTTTCTTCCATCCGGAACCCTCACAGACCACCCAGATCCCAGTCAGGAACACAGCCATAGCCAGGGACAGATTCACCAGATCGCCGATATAAATAATCGTACTGATAAGGACTGCGCACAACACAAAAAAAACCAGCCTGCACCACCATTTCTTCTTTGGCTGTATGAGACAGGACAATGCCCTGCTGGTGAGCCAGCCTGCTGACAGGATTCCCACCCATCCGGCTGCCGCGCTCATGACCATGCCCCTTCCATCATGGCTTTGGCCAGTTTTGCCACAGCGGATTCTTTCATTGCCCGGCTTATGGGCAGACGCCGTTCATACCCCGGGCCCTCTGTGCCCATACACACGTAATCTTTCCCAATCATCTCCACCCGCTGAGGATTCACCAGATACCTCTGATGAATGCGCACAAAAGCACCGGAGAGCTGTTCCTCCACCTGGTCCAGCTTTCCGTAAAATGTATATTCCATAAACTCCCCGCCTGCCCCGCTCACCAGAGCCACTTTCCGCTTATCACTGTAAAAATAAGAAATTCCGGACAGGGCAAACCGGTATGTGCCATCGCTGTTCTTAAAACAGTAAGTCCGGTCCCTTTTCTCATAAATCTGCACTCTGACACGCCTGAGCACCTGGGCCAGCCTTTCTGCTGAGGCTGGTTTTATCACGTAGTCCAGGGCATTTACCTGGTAGCCGTCAAATACATAATCGGTATATCCGGTGACAAATACAAGGCAGATCTCCTTGTCAAATTCCCTGATCTGCCCTGCTGCCTCCATGCCGCTTACCCCCGGCATCTCCACATCAAGAAACAGCAGGTCAATCTCACCGGGATGTTTTTTCAGCCAGCGCACTGCCCCCGCTCCTGTGGAAAACTCATACACAATTTCTTCCTCATCCTCACGCATCACCCTCTCAAGCTGAATACGCAGGGCGTCTCTTGCGTCCGGCTGATCGTCGCATAATCCAATTCGAAGCATATTTTATCACCTTTTACTTTCCCGCACTTCATTAGAACTGTAAATAATTTCAGCAGTTATTTATTTACAGCTCCTTATGTCCCATTGTCACTATATTATATTTTGCCACAAAGCAGAAAACTGTCAAGAAAATCCTGTGGGGCCTGCACAAGTACAACGTTATGTAAGGAACTGTGCAGAAAATTACCATATTCCTGCCAAATATAACATTTTCCCCGGGGCCTCTCCAAACATGACATCACAGCTGCCAAATATAACACCCCTGATTCTGCAGCCGGAAATCTGTGATACAGTAAAGCGTGTCTGAAGATTCATTCCCGCCATCTGCACGCCCCACTTAGTACAGCGTTGCGTAAATATCGGTGAATAATGTGCCTGATATTTTTGTCAGGA
>CANSYV010000115.1 GCA_947651335.1 uncultured Lachnospiraceae bacterium | reverse complement strand
GCTGCTATGATGACGGTTTTTATCGTATTGCCTAAGATTATGATCAGGTCATACGTGAAAACCTGAGGTGAGGGCGTAATAGTCATTTACATATTTTATACAGCGTATAGGCATAAATTTAGAAAAGCCGTGGGGTTTCCACGGCTTTTGAGAATTTTATAGAAAAGCATATGTCCAGAATATGATAAAGGTGGTGGCATAATCAGTGAAATTTCTACATTTATCAGATCTTCATCTTGGAAAGCGGGTAAACGAATTTTCCATGGCAGAAGACCAGAAATACATATTGGATCAAATCATAGAAATCACAGAAGAAGAGAACCCGGACGGTATTTTCATCGCGGGGGATGTGTATGATAAATCGGTGCCCTCCGTGGAGGCAGTAGGGCTTTTTAATGATTTTCTCAATCAGATGGCACAAAGGCATCAGCGGGTGTTTGTAATCAGCGGGAACCACGATTCACCGGAACGGCTGGCATTTGCTTCAGAACTGATCAGCCACAGCGGCATTTATATTTCCCCTGTCTACGACGGCTGTGTGGAGCCCATTTCCCTGGAAGATGAATATGGAACGGTGAATATCTTCCTGCTTCCCTTTATCAAGCCGGTGCATGTGCGCAGGGCGTTTCCGGAGGAGCCAGCGGAGTCCTACACAGAGGCCCTTGGCGTGGCAGTCTCCCATATGGAGGTGGACGAAAGCCAGCGGAATGTCCTCATAGCCCATCAGTTTGTCACAGGGGCAAAGCGTTCTGAGTCGGAGGAAATTTCTGTGGGCGGCATGGACAATGTGGATGTGTCTGTGTTTGATGCCTTTGATTATGTGGCACTGGGGCATATCCACGGGCCTCAGCATATAGGCAGGGACAGTGTGCGCTATTGCGGCACGCCGCTGAAGTATTCTTTTTCTGAGGCAGGGCACTGCAAATCCGTCACCGTTGTAGAACTCATGGAAAAGGGGAATCTGCAGATTCGAACCAGAGAGCTGATTCCCCAGCGTGATATGAGGGAATTGAAGGGAACTTATGAGGAACTGGCCAGCAGAGAAAATTATGCAGGGACGGCAGTGGAGGATTACATTCATATCACACTCACGGATGAAGATGATATTCTGGATGCCATGGCAAAGCTGCGGGTCATATATCCCAATCTGATGAAGCTGGATTATGACAATAAGCGCACCCGGGGGAGCACGGAGATTACTGAGGAAGAGGATAGAAGGGGGAAGGCGCCCCTGGAACTTCTGGAGGAATTTTACAGACAGCAGAATCATCAGGATATGAGCGAAGAACAGACCACATTTGCGTCAGGCCTGATTGAGAAAATATGGGAGGAGAAAATATGAGGCCGTTAAAACTGGTGATGTCAGCGTTTGGACCCTATGCGGGGAGAGTGGAGCTTTCCATGGAGCGTCTGGGAGAGTGCGGGCTGTATCTGATTGCCGGGGATACCGGGGCAGGCAAAACCACCATTTTTGACGCCATCACATTTGCCCTTTACGGAGATGCCAGCGGGGAAAACCGGGAGCCCTCCATGCTCCGTTCCAAATATGCGTCTTCTGATACCCCCACAGAGGTGGAGCTGACCTTTTCCCATGGGGGAAAAGAGTATCAGATCAAAAGAAATCCAGAATACGAGCGCCCGGCAAAAAGAGGGAATAAAATCACCAAAGAGCTGGCAAATGTAGAGCTGATTGGCCCAGACGGGAAAGTCATTACGAAGAAAAGGGAAGTGGATACAGCTGTGCGGGAGCTGCTGGGGGTGGACAGAAGGCAGTTTTCCCAGATTGTCATGCTGGCACAGGGGGATTTTATGAAGCTGCTTCTGGCGGATACCATGGAACGGCAGAAAATTTTCCGGGAATTGTTTCAGACCAGGTACTACCAGACTCTGCAGCTGAAAATCAAAGACCAGAGAAAAGAAGTGTACGGGCAGTGCCAGAATGCCAGAAACAGCGTCCAGCAGTATATCAGCCAGATAGCCTGTGATGAGAACGAGGACTGTATGCCAAAAGTGGAAAAGGCCAGAGACGGGGAGCTTCCCATGGCAGAGGTTATGGAGCTGCTGGAAACTTTGTGCCAGAAGGATGCCGCGGCAGAGGACGAGACAGATCAGGCAATGGCTGAACTGGAGGAGAATCTGGAAAAAGTAAACAGCAGCATCGTCAAAGCGGAAGAATACGAGAAGACGAAAAAAAGCCTGGAGGAAATCAAAGAGCAGGAAAAAGAAAATGCCCAAAAGCTGGAGCAGGCCCGGCAGGCACTTCAGCAGGAAGAGGGGAAAAAAGCCCGTCAGGAAGAAATCCAAAGACAGCAGGCCATGCTGGAGGAAGAACTGCCGGAATATGACCGTCTGGAAAAAATGAACCAGGAGCTTGGACAGCTGGCCAGGACACTGAAAAAAGACAGGAGGGACGCCGGGGAGAAGCAGAAGAAACTGGAACAGGGGCGGGAGGAGCTTGAAAAGCAAAAAAAGGAAAGGGTTTTGCTGGCCCATGCGGGAGAGCTAAGAGAACGGCTGCTCCGCCAAAAGGAAAACGCAAAGGAATATGAAGAACTGAATCGAAAACTCCAGGAGGCCGGGAAGAATCAGCAGGAGGCTGAAGAATTATTAGAACAGGCAGAAAAGGAACTTCAGGAGGAAGAAGGGAGGGAATCCCAGCGGGGAGAAATTCAAAAACAGCTGACCCTGCTGGAAAAGGAACTGCCTCAGTACAGCCGCCTGGAGAAACTGCGCCAAAAACAGCAGGAGCTGGAAAAGACCTGCGGGAAACAAAAGAAGGACGAAACAAAAAAGCAGCAGGAGCTGGACGCCATACGGGAGAATCTGAAAGAACTGAGAGAAGAACATACTCTGCTGGCCCATGCCGGGGAAGAAAAGGAAAAACTCCTCCGCCAGAAAGAACAGGAGGAGACAAAAAAGAAAAATCTGGAATCTCTCAGAAAGGCTCTGAAAAAATATGACTCTCAAAGGGAAGAACTGGAGGAGAGACAGCAGGCATATGGGAAGGCACAGGAACAGGCAGAAAGATTGGAGCAGACTTATTCTAGGATGAACAGGGCCTTTCTGGACGGACAGGCGGGAATTCTGGCCTCCAGGCTGAAAGAGGGGGAAGCCTGTCCCGTCTGCGGTTCTGAGCATCATCCCTGTCTGGCTGGTATTTTGGAAGAAGTGCCCACAGAAGAAGCGCTGGAGCAGGCAGAACATGATTATGAAAAAGCCCGGGAGACAGCGGAGAGCGCCAGCAAAAAAGCCGGAGAAATCAGAGGAAAACTTTCTGAGCAGGAGGCACAGCTGCAGGAGATGGCGGAAACATTCATGGGCCTCGGGGAATCTCTGCCTGAAGAATCGGAAATCGGAAAACTGCTGTCTGCATCCAGGAAAAAAATCGGAGAATTGAAAAAGCAGATTGACGGCGAAGAAAAAAGGGCCCAGCAAAAAGAAGAACTGGATGGGCAGATTCCCCAACAGGAGGAAAAAGAAAAGCAGCTGGAGAACCAGACTGCACAGCTGAAAGAAGCCATTATTGCTTCACAAAGCCGGAGAGATTCCCTGGCAGAACAGGTTCGGTCACTGGAAAAGAGTTTAACCTTTTCAGGAAGAACAGAGGCTGAGGAAAATAAGAAAAAGCTGTCCCAAGAGCTGAAGAAACTGCTGAGAGCCTTTGAAGATGCAAAAGAACATCATAAAAAATGCAGTGATGCAAAAATCGCGGCAGAAACTCAGCTGCATTCCCTGCATACCCAGCTGGAAGATGGGGAAAATACAGGAAAATGGAAAGATATGCCAGAGGGTCTGGAGAAAGAGCCGCTGCTTCTAGCGCTGAGGGAAATGATTGCATCACTGCAAAAGCAGATTGAAGAAGAAAATGACCGGGTAAAGCGAAGAGAAGAACTGGAACAGAAAATACCGGCAGAAGAAAATGCTTTAGAACAGCTGGAAAATGGGCACAGAGCTTTGACACAGCGGATTACATCCCATGAGGAAAAGGAGAAACTTCAGACTGCGCAGATGAACGAGCTGGCTGAGAAACTTCGTTTTCCTGGCGAAAAAGAGGCAAAAGCCGGCATGCAGAAGCTGTCAGAGGAACTGGAAACACTGAAACAGGCCTGGAAAGAGGCAGAAAACGCATTCAAACAATACAAAAGCGCAGCAGATGACCTGAGAGGCCAGGCCCAGTCCCTGGAGAAAAGATTGGAAGGGGCAGAGGCCATTGACAAATCAAAAGAGCTGGAGAAACAGTCCCAGCTGGCAGGCAGGAAAAAAGAGATTTTGGACAGGCAGAAACGAATCCATGCAAGACGGACTGCCAACGAGAACATTTACGACAGTTTACAGAAAAAATCCAAAGAGCTGGAAAGCCTGGAGACCCGATATCAGTGGCTGAACACGCTGTCCTGTACCGTGAATGGAGACCTTGCGGGCAAAAGCAAGATCATGCTGGAGACATATATTCAGATGAATTATTTTGACCGGGTGATCCGGCGGGCCAACCTGAGACTAATGATCATGTCCGGCGGCCAGTATGAACTGAAACGCAGGGAGGCGCCTGGCAGCAGCAAGAGCCAGAGCGGACTGGACCTTGGGGTGATTGACCACTACAACGGCACGGAGCGCAGCGTGAAAACCTTGTCCGGCGGGGAATCTTTTATCGCGTCTTTGTCCCTGGCGCTGGGACTGTCCGATGAAGTCCAGTCGTCTGCAGGGGGAATACAGATGGAGACCATGTTTGTGGACGAAGGCTTCGGTTCCCTGGACCCGGATGCGCTTCAGCAGGCATATACCGCCCTGGCCAGTCTCACAGACGGAAACCGCCTGGTGGGGATTATCTCCCATGTGGGGGAGCTGAAAGAGAAAATCGACAGGCAGATCGTGGTTACCAAGGATAGAACTGGGGGGAGCAGGGCGGAGATATGGGTGTGAAACGGTATTGTTTTTTCCTGTAAATAATGTATACTTGTGGTGTGTATCTGTGTTTTTAGGAGTTGTATGAAAATAACCTGTGACAGGCAGATGGCATAAGTTGTTTACATACAATTCCTTACCTTAGGATAGAGGATGATTCGGAGTCCGTATTATGGAGATAAAATGATGAATGAGCTGACATTGACGAATGAAATCATTATAAAAGTAAAAAAAGAGGCTGTTGCTTCTGTGTGTAAACTGATGGGTGAAGATTTGACAGAAGCGATCCTGTATGGGTCTTGTGCACGGGGTGACTATCATGAGGATTCAGATATAGATATTGCTTTGATTACTAGGTGTGGTCGGATGGAAGCGAAAAAATATGATGATGGTCTGGATGAAATTTCAGTTCAGCTGGCAATGAAATATTTTGCGGTAGTGAATTTTGTGTGCCTGCCTTATGATGAATTTTTGGAAAAAGAGAAATGGTATCTGTATTTTCGGAATATAGTGAAGGATGGGGAAGTGTTGTATGGATAAAAAATATGCTCGGATTCTTGCGCAAGTACGAATGGAACGGGCGTTGGAACTTCTCGATGAGGCACATGATCTGTTAGTGAAAGGGTCTTATAAATCTGCTAATAACAGAGCATTTTATGCCATTGAAAAAAGTATAAAGGCATTATTAGCCATGGAAGAAATTGAGGTGTCGACTCATAGCGGCGGGTTAAAGCAGTTTAATTTTAAATTTATATATGAAGGAGATGGAACCTTTCAAAGGGAGAAGGGATTCTCGGACGCGGATATGACGGCCCTTAAA
>CANSYV010000114.1 GCA_947651335.1 uncultured Lachnospiraceae bacterium | reverse complement strand
AGTTTCGTCTTATTCCTTTTATGATTTTATCTGTCTACTCCAGCGCGGAGAAGCTGGACTGGTCTTTGATAGAGGCTGCCAGAGATCTGGGTGCCAATGCTGTCCAGACTTTTTTTACAATCACACTGAAGCTGACTTTTCCAGGCCTTTTATCAGGAATGATTCTTACCTTTATTCCTTCCATGGGGCTGTTTTTCATAGCTGATATTCTGGGGGGAAATAAGATTGTCTTGGTGGGAAGCCTGATTCAGGATCAGATGACCAGGGGAAGCAACTGGCCGTTTGCGGCAGCGCTGGCAGTGGTATTGACTGTGCTGACTACTTTGATCATATATATATACCGCCGTGTAACCCACACGAGCGAGCTGGAGGGACTTTATTGAAAAGGAATAAGACGAAACTCCCGGGGATTTACCTGGGGCTGGTTCTGTTATTTATTTATCTGCCTATTGTCCTGGTGGTCATTTATTCTTTTAATGAGTCTAAGACCACGGCTATGTGGAAAGGCTTTTCTCTGAAATGGTATGGGGAGCTTTTTCAGGATACCGCCATACTGGAGGCCCTGCAGAACAGTCTTGTGCTGGGGGTTTTAAGCTGTCTGGCAGCAGCGGTGGTGGGGACGCTGGGAGCTGTGGGGCTTACGAAAGTAAGACACCGGTCAAAAGGAGCGGTTGAGTATGTCTCCACCCTTCCCATCATGATTCCGGAGATTATTCTGGGTATGGTTTTCCTGGCTTTCTTTTCAGCGCTGCATCTGCCTTTTGGTATGGTGACTCTGGTGATTGCCCATACGGCTTTTTGTATTCCATATATTTTGATGATGGTAAAAGCCAGGCTGGCAGGTATGGACCCGGCGCTGGAGGAAGCGGCCATGGATTTGGGAGCCTCGCCTATGCGCACATTTCTTGATATTACACTGCCGCTGATTATGCCGGCCGTGATGTCGGGGTGTCTGCTGGCATTTGCTATGTCACTGGATGATGTGGTGATTACTATCTTTGTAAATGGGCCGAAATTGAATACGCTTCCCATAAAGGTGTATACACAGACAAAGTTTGGTGTGACTCCGAAGATCAATGCCCTGTGTACTATTATGCTGGTTGCCACACTGGCTGTTCTGGCGGCCGGGCAGCTGCTGCGCTTTTTGTTTTCTCTGGCCGGGCGCAGAAGGGTCAGCCGGGGAAATGCCGGAAGCCATTTGTACAGCGGGCAGGTTACCATTACGGAAGACGGAAAATCCGGCTGAAACTGTAACCGGTTATATGAATTTATGAAAATGAAATGGAGGGTGTCTATGAAAAAAATGACGGTAAAAAGAATGATGAGTCTGTTTGCAGTGTGTCTGTCAGCGGTCTGCCTGCTGTCCGGCTGCGGCGGCCAGGGAGGCCAGAGTGGAAATGCAGACGAAAAGGAAAGCGCCAATGAAAGTGCCGGTGCAGATGATTCGAAAGAGATGGTGTTATTTACATGGGAAGGAATGTTCCCCCAGGAAGTGCTGGACGGTTTTGAAGAAGAAACGGGTATCCAGATTGTCTATTCCAATTTTGACACTGATGAAACTATGCTGGAGAAACTGGCTCAGGCAGAGGGCGGGGATTATGACCTGGTAATCGCAGATGACTATATTATTGAATCTGTGATACAGGAAGGGCTGGCTCAGGAGCTGGACCAGAGTAAGATTGAGAATTTTGGCAATATCAATCCCCTGTATCAGGGACAGTTTTATGATAAAGAAGATGCCTACACGGTTCCTTACGGGGCTGGAATTCCGCTGATTGTGTACGACCCGGAACTGGTGGATTTTGAGATTGAGAGTTATGAGGATTTATGGGATGAGCGGCTTGCCGACAGTGTGGCACTTACCGCTAACTATCGTGTCATCAACGGAATCACGCTCCTCAGCATGGGAAAATCTATGAATGAGGAAGATGTTTCTGTCATTGAGGAGGCAGGAGAAAAATTAAAGGCCCTGGCCCCCAATGTCCGGATGATTCAGGATGACAATACGCAGAATGCCCTTTTAAACGGTGAGGCCAGCGTGGCATTTTTGTACACTTCCCAGGTTACCCAGGTATTGTCGGAAAATCCGGATTTGAAAGTGGTATATCCGAAAGAAGGGCTGGGTTTTGGAATTATGGCCGGATTTATCCCGTCTAATGCGCCCAACAGCGATGCGGCCCATCAGTTCCTGAATTATATTCTGGAGCCGGAAACAGGAGCACAGTGTTTTGACTTTATGGGATACTATTCTACCAATGAAAAGGCGGATGAATTCCTGGAGAATCAGGACCTGGCGGTGCCGGATTCGGTAACAGAAGGGGAGATCGTTCAAAATGTCAGTGAAGATGCAGAGGCGGCTTATAATAAAAACTGGACAGAATTCAGAGCTGCCTGTGATTAAGTGCGCAGGAGTGAGAAAAGATGGAAATCTATGAGGGCGTGGCAGCCTTTCCGGGAATTGCCATTGGCCAGATCCGATACTATGTCAGCACGAAGGAGTCAGGGTATCCACACGCCATATCTGATGTGAAACAGGAGTTAAACAGGTATCACAGAGCGAAAGAAAAGACGCTGGAACAGCTGAAAGAGCTGCACAGCCAGGCCGTGGCGGACCCGAAGAAAGCGGACACACTAAAAAGGCAGATTCAGCTCCTAAAGAGCCCTGGGTTTACCAGGGCGATTACCAGTATGATTGCTTCGGAAAAGGTCAATGTGTCCCATGCGGTGGTGACTACCAGGGATGAGATGGCCTCTGTGTTCGGCAGTCTGAAAGACGAGGCTGCGTTAAATCGTGTCCAGGATATACGGGAAATTTCCAATTGGATGACTTATATCCTGGACGGTCTGCCAAAGGAGGAGGAAATTCTCCATGAACCAGTGATTATTGCGGCGGAACATATTTCACCGGAAGAAGTGATGAAGCTGGATAAAAATAAAATTCTGGGATTTCTCACCCAGGAGGGTTCTCCCGTATCTCACGCTTCTATTTTGGTGAAGACCATGGATGTGCCCGCGCTGGTTCATGTGCCGGCTGATGCCGGCTGGGACGGGAGATTTGCCATTGTTGACGGCTATGCCGGGAAGATCTATGTTGACCCCAGTGAGGGGGTTTTACAGGAATATGAGAAGCGCCGGGAATTGGAGAGAGCTGAAAAGGAATACCTTCTCTCACTGAAGGATGAGGAGGATGTGACGGCAGACGGTCATAAAGTTTATCTGTATGCCAATATCGGCAATCTGGAAGATATGAGCCAGGCTTTGGACAATGGGGCAAGAGGCATTGGCCTGCTCCGCAGTGAATTCCAGTACCTGGGACGGGAGAGTTATCCAGGGGAGCTGGAGCTGTTCCAGGCATACCGCCAGGCGGCGCTGGCCATGGGAGAGCGGCTGGTTATTATCCGTACACTGGACATTGGCGCGGACAAGAAAGCTGAATATATGGGGCTTTCTGATGAGAGAAACCCGGCCATGGGCAACCGGGGAATCCGGGTCTGTCTGCAGAAAAAAGAGGTGTTTAAGGAGCAGCTTCGGGCGATTTTCAGGGCAAGTGCCTATGGAAATCTGGCTATTATGTATCCCATGGTCACATATGTGGAAGAAATCCGTGAGATCCAGAGGCTGGTGGAGGAAGTAAAAGCCAGTCTCCATGAAAAAGAGATACCGTATAAGGATATTCAGCAGGGAATCGTGGTGGAGACACCGGCAGCCGCCATCATGGCAGGGGAACTGGCCCGTGAGCTGGATTTTCTCAGCATTGGTACAAACGATCTCACCCAGTACACACTGGCCATGGACCGGCAGAATCCTCAGCTGAAAGAGCGTTACAGAGAGCAGCATCCGTCTATTATGAAGATGATTGAGATGGTGGTGAGGGAAGGACACAAAGAGGGGTGCTGGGTAGGAATCTGCGGCGAATTGGCAGCCAATACTGCTCTCACCAGCAGATTCCTCCGCATGGGTGTAGATATGCTTTCGGTGGTACCCGCCTGTATTCTCCCTGTGAGAAGGAGTATTCGGGAGACGAAAATGAAATCATAACCAAATCATAACCGCTTGGTCTATTGGGCCAGAACCTGCTTCAGGGCTTTGATAAATGCAGGGGTGGTGCCGCAGCAGCCCCCAAGCAGGGAAGCTCCGCTTTCTCTCAGCGTTTTCATGTGCCGGGCAAAGGTTTCCGGCTCCATCTGGTAAACGGCCTGTCCATCCTCCGTGATCACAGGCATTCCAGCATTCGGTTTGGCCAGTACCGGAATGGATACGGCGCTGTGAATACTGCGGATAATGGATTCCAGCTGCTCCGGGCCCACGGAGCAGTTGATTCCCACAGCATCGGCACCTGCCGCTTCCAGGGTGGAGGCGGCATCTTTGATATTTCCTCCGGTGAAAATGTTTCCGTCGGCTTCCACTGTCATGGAGCACATAATAGGAAGGCTGCAGGCTGCGTGGGCAGCATCCAGTGCCGCGCAGGTTTCTCCCACATGGATCATGGTTTCAATTACAATGAGATCAGCGCCCGCCTCAGCCAGCAGCGTGATCTGCTCCTGGTAGGCCGCGAAAGCCTCCTCATAAGTAAGATTGCCAAAAGGCTCCATCATCTGTCCTGTGGTGGTCACATCGCCAGCTGTCAGCGCTTTGCCGCAGGCGGCTTTTTTTGTATATTGAACCAGAGTGGTATTTAGTTCTTGAATCCGGTCTTCCAGGTGATGGCGGGCCAGATTGATTCTGTTAGCTCCGAAAGTGGGGGCGTAGAGAATCTGGCTTCCCGCGTCTGCATAGGCGGACTGCAGTTCATGAATGATGTCTGGATGTTCCAGCACCCACAGTTCTGTGGATACGCCTTTGGGCATACCGGCAGCCATCAGATTGGAGCCTGTGGCACCGTCTAAAAGAACAGGGGTCCGGCATAAGTTTTGGAATTCTTGTCTGGTCATGTGAGTGTTTCTCCTTTTTAGATATAAAGGTTCTTGAAAAGTAATGAGCTGCGAATGTAACTATAGCATATTGGATGTATTTTTTCAAGCAAGGAACTGTTCAGGAATAACCTTGAGACAATTCTGGAACAATTTTTTTAGAGCGCATGTCAGGGGGGCAGAAATGGCAGCTGGGGCCCATTTACATTAAAACGTTTCACTAAATTGTTTTTGTGATTTGCACTCCTGCTTCTGTTGTTCCGAAAGGGCGCCCATGCTATAGTGATGTCAACAAGAGAACATTACTTTAGAAACAAATAATTGGGAGGAAAAACAATGTACGGACAGGAATTCAAATTTTTTGACCTTTTGGAGATCTTCAAAAACAGACAGGAAGTTGAGGGCACAGGCGAGTGTGTAGATGTTTATGATTACACAGATTTCAACATGCGCTGGATTGAGCCGCCGATTCCAATCTACTATATCTCCACACTGGATGAGTACGGCAACTCTAATGTGGCTCCGATCTCTCTCGGAACCTGCTGCTGGGGAGAGCATCCCTGGGGGAGACATTACTACACTATCGGTGTACAGCATACCCGTAACACCAACCGTAATCTGAAACTGAATAGGGAATGCGTTATCAGCTATGCAAACGCGAGACAATTGAAGGAAAGCACCATTGCCTGCTGCCCGCTTCCCTATGGTATCAGCGAGATGGATGTTGCGAAGTTTACCCCGCTTCCATCAAAGAAGGTTAAACCAGCCGGCATCAAGGAATGTATCTCCAACCTGGAAGCGCGGGTCATTAATGAAGTG
>CANSYV010000113.1 GCA_947651335.1 uncultured Lachnospiraceae bacterium | reverse complement strand
AGACCTGGCTGTCCTCCATCTGCTCCACAACCTTAGACGCAATCTGTATGGGAGCCATATGATAAGCCTTAGCCCCTGCCATAGCGCCGTTACACTGATATTCACACAGGTCCGGACGGTTGGAGAGTACCACTTTTCCGTAACTTCTGTCATAACCGGCCTTCTCGAAGGCATTCCCCAGTTCCTCTGTCAGCAGATTGATCCACTTTTCCATTTCTCACACTCCTCATCTCTTCCCACTCAAAATTCTTATTTTTGCACATCCGCCATTTTTGCCCCTGCCAGTGCCAGCGCTCCGTGTCCGATGTGGCAGGCCACACTCAGGGACAGTGGTTTTGCGGTAATGGAATATCCCGGGAAAACCGCTTCCACTTCTTTCTTCCAATCCTGGGCTTCTTCCTCATTGCCCGCATAGGCTGTCATCAAAGCGAACCTTCCCTCCCGGACATATTGGGGAAAGCGGGTTTCCATATCTTTTTTCATGGCCTCCAGCATGGTCTTTCTGGCCTGCTTCTTGCCCCGGCATTTGGAATACGCGTCCAGCTTTTCCCCCTGAATCTGCAGTACGGGTTTTAACTTCAGCATAGTCCCGATAGCCGCGGCCGCAGGGGTGATCCTGCCGCCCTTTTTCAGATATTTTAACGTTTCCAGCGTAATGTAAATGCTGGATTCCATTTTCTCTTTCTCCAGGATTTCTCTCACCTGCAAAGCGTCCATTCCCTCTTTAGCCAGCGCCAGGGCATCCAGCACTGACTGTCTCTGGGTCACTGATATCCTCTGGTTATTCACCACCTGAACCTTCCCGTCAAAATCCTGTGACAAAGCCATGGCAGTCTCACAGGAGGCACTGAGTCCGCTGGACATGGGAATGTGAACCACCTGTTCATAATCTTTTAAAAGTTTTTCCCACAGCTCCAGCACATCCGCCGGGGACGGCTGGGAGGTGGAGATATCAGCGTCTTCCGAAAGCTTTTGATAAAATTCCTCCTGGCTCAAGGTAATATCTTCATAGTAAATCTGTCCGTTGATATAAAAAGGCATGGGCAGTACAGAAATCCCCAGTTCTCTGCCTTCCTCCTGGGTAATTCCGCTGTTGCTGTCCGTGACAATGGCAATCTTTTTCATAAATCATTATCCTTTCTCTCTATCAATCCCTTCTGAGCGCGTCAATGGGGTTTAGATTGGCTGCTTTAAAAGATGGCAGCAGGCCGAACACAATCCCGATCACCATAGAGAACCCTACAGACGCAATAATGGCCGGAATACTGATGGCAATGGGAATATCCGCCATCCGGGATATGACATTGGCCATCACAATGCCGGATATCACCCCTGCCACACCTCCTAAACTGGTGAGTACAGCCGCCTCTGTCAAAAACTGGAACAATATCCTGTTCTTCCGCGCTCCAATGGCTTTCTTCAGCCCGATCTCGCTGGTACGCTCTGTCACCGAAACCAGCATAATATTCATAACGCCAATGCCTCCTACCAGGAGGGAAATACTGGCAATCCACAAGAGCTGGCCATTGGTGCTCTCACTGAGCTTCTGCTGGTCTTCTACTGTTTTTAGGTTATTATTTGCCTTATACTTTATCTGGGTACTCTCCTCCGGTATGGCCTCATTTAAAATCTTGGCCGCCCGGTCACCCACTTTTGTCATAGCCTCCGTAGTGGAAGCTCTGACGATGGCGTTTTCCGCTTCATCATATTTATATATAATGGGCCAGTCACTGCTGGGAAGCAGCAAGGTTCCTGCCCCTGCATCCCCATAATAAGAATAGTATTCTTCATAATTATTGATAATGGGCTGAAATGTCTCCGCACGGGTATAAATGCCCACCACAACGAAGGGCTCCCCCATAATCTCAATGGTTTTTCCCAGGGGCATCTCATCTTTAAACAGACTGCCCGCCGCTTCCTCGTCCAGCAGAACCACCTTTCGGTAATTCTCATAGTCTGCCCTGACGAACCCTCTGCCAGCCTGTATCACATAGCCGCAGGTATCCAGATAATTTTCATCAACCCCATACACTTTTCCCCCCTGCATACTCTGGTCCATGTAATAAATATTCTCCGAATACCCCCGGCCGTAGAAAAAAGTTGCATTTTCCACGTTGTCAAGCCGGAGTATCTTATCTTTTTGTTCCTCCGTAATCTGAGGCAGTGCCGCAGTGGTCATCCCCCATGAGGCATCATACTCCGCGCTTCCATCATACAGCAGCACATCCACCGCGTTATTTCCCGCCCCTATCAGCTGTTCTTTAATCTGTTCGCTGGTTCCTTTTATGGTAGATACAATGGAAATGATAGACGCAATTCCAATGATAATTCCCAGCATGGTAAGAAAAGAGCGCATTTTGTGCGACCAGATCCCCTGAAAAGCCAGTCTTATATTTTCAAGCATAGTCCCTTTCCTTTCATCTAATACCCATACAGATCCTCTGTGGTTCCCTCTTTTGTCTCTGCTCCTTCTTCCACTCCGGAACCGTAGGGAAATGCTATCTTATCCTCATTGCTCAGTCCTTTGGTCACAATGGTGGAATAGCCGTCACTGCTCTTTTGCGCAGTCACGAACTGCTTCTTCAGCTTTCCGCCCTCATCTTTATACACATAATACCTGCCTCCTTCTGTGCGGACCATGGCATTGTCCAGATAAATGGCATTTTTGTCCCGCGCCTGAGACATGTTAATGCTCAATTCCGCACTCTCCCCGTTTTCCATATCCAGATCCTCTGTCACATGGGCTGTAAAAGGATAATAGGACTCATTGGGATTGCCCATTCCCATATACCCCTGGTCACCCTCTGCGGGGAAGATTGCAATTTCCCGGATTTCCGCTGAGAATTTCTGTCCGCTTTCATAAGTAAAGCCTGAGATAAAGTCCCCAACTTTCACTTGTTCCAGGGCCATCTCACCCAGGGAGCCTTTCACATAAAAACCGTCGTCGCTTTCAATCTCAATGAACCCTTCCCCTGGTGAATCCCCGGTTTCCGGGTCCCCCACCACAGTCACCACACCCTGTATGGTGCTGCTGATGGTCTCCTGCTCCAGCAGTTTTTCCATTTTGGAAATAGAGAGGGCTTTTTTCTGAATATCCAGCTTATATGCCTGGATATTATTCTCCTGGTAACGGATTGCCTCTTCACGGGTCATGGAGGATTCTTCCTCATCCTCCCAGTCTTCCCAGTCATCCTCCCAGTCGTCATCATCCTCGTATTCATTCTTTGTGTTGGGGCCTTTTCCCGGTGCCTGTGGCGTGGGAGTCAGAACTGTCTCTCCATCATCCGACGGACCGGCCCCCTCCAGGGTAAAAATCTTCTCCTCCTCCGGGTCCATGACTTCTTTTCCCTGGCGGATATAACATCCCAGCAGAGACTGGGAGGGATTGGCCGCATCACCGATGTGATCATTTTCGTGAAATTCCAGGCGGTACCAGCTGCTGCTCTGTTCCTCCTTGGTTCCCTCCTGATTATATCCTGCCATTTTATTGAAAAAAGAACCTTTCACCACAACGCCTTCCTCGCTGGAGGTACATAAAAAACAGTAAGGAAATTCCTTACTTCCATCCCCCTGATACGGCTGAGAATCGTAATCCAGCACTTCATACAAAACGGGCAGTACCGGTTCCACCACATCTTCTGTACCTTCCGGTTCCTTTGGGATTTCTGATTCCTCTGGCACAACAGATGCATTCTGACCGCTGACAGCTGCCGCTATATCCAGGGGGAGCTGGGCAAAAGCCTTCAGCCAGCCGCCCCCATATGCCGAATCGTCATCCTCGTCGTCAATTGGTATATAATCATCGGAAGGGTCCAGAATAGGGCCTCCGTTCTTCAGGCTTTCCAGACGTTCCTGCGCTTTGATCAGTTTATTTTCCAGATCCTGCTTCTGCAGTCTGGCCAGCTCCAGTTCCAGCTGTTTCAGTGTCATATCATAGGTGAGAAGAGGGTCTCCCACATTCACATGGTCTCCCTTCTTCACATAGACCTGGGAAATAATGGCATCGTCTATTAAGGACACTTTCTGGGTCACGCTGGTGGATATTTCTCCATATAGCATAGAATCACTGCCGTCTCCAAAAAACGATGCCTGGTTTAAGTCACTCACCGGTATCACTTTCACTGTCACAGCGTGGGCCCTGCGGGCCAGAGTCCCCACTCCGGCAAATACCCCGCAGACAAACACAATGCAGATGAATATAATCAGCAGCCTTTTGCGGATGCTATGCTTTTTCTCCATCGCTGCCCCCTTTCTCCATCAGCTCCCCATCCCTGATCAGCACAGTTCTTCCTGCATACTGGGCAATTTCCGGATCGTGGGTAATCATGAGAATGGTTACCCCCTCCTCATTCAGCTTCTGGAACAGGTCCATCACCTGCTGGCTTGATTTGGTATCCAGCGCGCCTGTGGGTTCATCTGCCAGGAGAATCTTCGGGTCATTGACCATTGCCCGTGCAATGGCCACCCGCTGCATCTGCCCGCCGGAGAGCTGGTTAGGCTTAAAATCCACCCGCTCCGCCAGCCCCACCCGCTCGAGGGCGCGAAACGCGATCTCTTTGCGTGCCTTCCTGGGTACACCGGCATAATTCAGGGGCATCTCCACATTTTCCAGCGCCGTCTGTTTGGGAAGCAGGTGAAAACTCTGGAAAACAAACCCCAGTTTGCGCAGCCGCAGGTCGGACATTTCATTCTCCGAACACTTATTCACATCCTGTCCGTCCATATAAAACTCTCCGGAGGTAGCTTTATCCAGACATCCGATAATATTCATCAGCGTAGTCTTTCCGGAGCCTGACGGCCCCATAATAGCCGTATACTCCCCTTCCTCCATGGAAAAATCCACATGTTTCAGAACCGGAACCACCAGCTTGCCCTGCTGGTACTCTTTATAAATGCTTTTCAATTCCAGAATCATCAGGGAGCCACCTCCCCTTCCGGAGCCGCCGCATTTTCATCTGTGTCTGCCGGCAGGGGGATTCCCTGTTCCGCATCCATCCCCGGATATATGCCGCTTTCATCAATAATCTCCTGGGCGCCGTCGGGTCCCTGCTCTTTCTCCTTCCTCTCCTGATCCTCTGTGGGAATCTGGAGCTGGTCGCTGATTTCCACTGCCATCCCCTCCTGCAGACTCTCTGACGGAAAGGCAATGCAGTCATCCACAGTCAGTCCCTCGCTGATTAAGTATTCTCCCATGGCCTCGTCGTATTCCCCAAGTGTTATCTGCCTCTTTTCCAGTCTGTCATTGCCGTCAGAAGCCCACACATACGGTGCCTGGGTATCCACGTCTTCAATATACAGTTCGTTCAGCCAGATACCCTCCCGCTGGTCCTCCTGCCCCACATCCGTCTCAATATAGACATGCTGCCCCAGCATCAGGCCTTCTGTGGAGTCCAAATCCACATAAAACGGATAAGAGGAGGAAGTGGTCTGCTGGTCATCCCCGCCGCTGTCCGCCATGATAAAGTCGCTGTTCTGGTCCTGCTCCGCAGGGTGTTCCGTGTCTACCATTCCCATGGTTCCTCTCCAGGTCACCTGCGTATCCTGGCGGGACCGGATGATCACCGGCTCCCCTTCCAGAATATCCCCCATATTCTGCTCATTAATCTTACCTTTGACCCGGTAATTTCCCGTTCCCAGAATCGTGATAAACGTGGACTCACCCCCTGAGGAATCCGAATCCGGGTCAGAATAGTCGTCAGCACCTTTCATAATACTTTTCCCTGTAAATGCTCCGCCTGATAATCTTC
>CANSYV010000112.1 GCA_947651335.1 uncultured Lachnospiraceae bacterium | reverse complement strand
AACTGGTAATTATCATCTGCCTCCACGGCCAAGAGATAAAATTCATTGTTATCGGCAGCTGCCAGACTGATCAGCCCTGTGCTGGGATTCCCGATGGAAGACAGGGTTCCGTCCACCACCTGCTCCGCCATACTGCCATTTTTCATATACCGGTAAAGCCCTTTCTCACTGCAGAAGAAGATCTCGTCCTCCTCCTTTCCTCCCGCAAAAACCAAGGGCGTACACTCGATACTTCTCAAATCCGTGTTGGCACCGCTCTGGCTGATGGTCTCTGACAGGGCTTCATCCTTTGCCAGAGCCTCCCCCGTCTTTCCGTCATAGGGTAATATCTCCCCATCGTGATTTACCATATAGACCGTATTCCCTGCGGTCTCAAAAAAACTCCCATCATCCGCACCGGAAAACTTCTCCACTCTTTCCCCGGTCTCCATCTGAAGCGAGCAGATGGGCTGGTTCTGCTGTTGTATCAAGAGTTCCCCGTCCTGGGTATATCGCACAAAATAAACGTATTCATCAGACTTCACCGGCACTTCTTTCACAGTGCCAGACTCGTCCAGCTGATAAAACCACTGCTTTTCCGTCTCACCGGATTCATCTGTCTCCATACAGACAACAAAGGCACCCCCTGTGGGGGACAGGGCCATCTTGTAAATGTACCCATCTGGCAGGTCATACCCTCTCTCCCAGCTGCTCCCATCCTCCTGAAGATTCCAGACAGCTTTTGCTCCGTCAGAATCCTCCGCGGCAATGCGGATGGTTCCGTCTTCCAGTTTCCCCATAGCAAGCACCCGGTCTGTATTTTCCGGAAAATCCACGTCTGACTCCAGATATCTCCCCTTTGGTTTGTCTGATTTCTTTTCCTGACCCTGCTCCCTTGCCCCGCCGCTATCTGTGCCGCATCCGGTAAACAGCCCCAGAGCCAGAACCGCGGCCAATGCGCGGCAGATGATTCTTTTTCCTTTATGCTTCATTGTGTGTACCTCCTTATGTGCCCTCTATCTTAACACCAGTATCTCTAAAAAACATCAAAATAGAATCTAAATTATCTCTAAATCATCTGAAACATGTTTGAAAATACATCTGTTAAGACCGTTTTTTTTCTGGTATAATATGGCCAGGAGGAAAACAACTATGGCTTTTGACGGAATTACCGTTGCCTGTCTGGCGGCGGAACTGAAAAAATCCCTGTTAAACGGACGCATCCACAAGATAGCGCAGCCGGAAACAGATGAACTTTTACTGACCTGCAAAGGAACCAGCGGGGTAAAAAAGCTGTCCATCTCGGCCAGCGCCTCCCTTCCTTATCTCTATTTTACACAACAGAATAAACCCAGCCCTTTAACGGCGCCCAGCTTCTGTATGCTGCTGCGCAAACATATTGGCAGCGCGCGGATTACAGACATCACCCAGCCGGGGCTGGAGCGGGTTTTGTTCATAGATTTGGAACACTTAAACGAAATGGGGGATGTGTGCCAGAAACGTCTCATTGTTGAGATCATGGGAAAACACAGCAATATTATATTCTGCAGTCAGGACGGCATGATACTGGACAGCATCAAGCATGTATCTTCCAATATGAGTTCTGTGCGGGAGGTTCTGCCCGGGCGGCGGTATTTTATCCCCCAGACCCAGGACAAGCTGGACCCATTGACTATCACAGAGGAACAATTTATAGAAAAGGTCTGTACCAGGCCCATGGAAATCGGAAAGGCACTTTATGGCACCTGCACAGGCATCAGCCCTGTCATGGCCAATGAAATCTGCCATCTGGCCTCCCTGGACGGCGGCGCCCCGGCACTATCCCTGACGGACAATGAGAAACTCCATCTGTGCCGGACCTTTCTCAGAATGATGGAGCAGATCAAAGAGGGGGAATTTTCCCCGCATATGATCTACCGGGAGGGAGAGCCTGTGGAATACAGCGCCTTTCCCATGAGCCAGTACGAAAGCGGATACACGGCCGAGCCCTTTGACTCTATCTCTTCGCTTCTGGAAACCTATTACGCCTCCAGGAGCACCATCACCCGCATCCGGCAGAAATCGGCAGACCTGCGCAAAATCGTACAAACCGCCCTGGACCGGAACCGGAAAAAATATCAGCTGCAGCAAAAACAGCTGAAAGACACTGGCAAAAAAGACCGGTACAAAATATACGGAGAACTGATCAATACGTACGGTTACGGACTGGAAGAAGGCTGTAAATCTTTCAAAGCGCTGAATTATTACACCAACGAGGAAATCACCATCCCCCTGGACCCCAATCTGACCCCCATGGAAAACTCCAAGCGGTATTTCAGCCGGTACAACAAACTGAAGCGCACCCAGGAGGCACTGAATCAGCAGATTCAGGAGACCGCCTCAGAAATCCAGCACCTGGAATCCATTCAGACTGCTCTGGAAATCGCCTTACAGGAAAACGACCTGGCCCAGATCAAAGAGGAACTGATGGACTACGGCTACATCCGGCGCAAATACGGGAAAAAGCAGAAAATGCAGGGCAAATCCAAGCCCTTCCACTACATTTCCTCTGACGGTTACCATATGTACGTGGGCAAAAACAATTTCCAGAACGAAGAGCTGACTTTCAAGCTTGCCACGGGAAACGACTGGTGGTTCCATGCCAAACAGATGCCCGGCTCCCACGTGATTGTAAAAAGCAACAACGAGGAACTGCCGGACCGCACCTTCGAGGAGGCCGGACAGCTGGCTGCCTATTATTCCAGCGGCCGGGGCGCCCCGAAAGTGGAAATCGACTATGTCCAGAAAAAACATGTAAAGAAAACCCCAGGGGCAAAGCCGGGCTTCGTAATTTATTACACCAATTATTCCCTGGTCGCCCGCCCGGACATTTCCCGAATCGAAGAATGCACTACTTGACAAATATCCCGGGAAACATTAGAATATCAAAAGGCAGAGTGCCCATTCGATACGATATGCCCCTGGACAAAAGCTTCAGGGGCATTTGCATAAATTTTCATAAATTCAGGAATTCAACGAGGAGGAATCAAAATATGAGCGCACCTTATAACCATAAAGCCATTGAACAGAAATGGCGTTCTAACTGGGCCAAAAACCCTGTCAACGTAAACGACGGCAAAAAGCCCAAATACTACTGTCTGGACATGTTCCCATACCCTTCGGGAAACGGCCTGCATGTGGGACACTGGAGAGGCTATGTGATCTCCGATGTGTGGAGCAGATATAAAATGTTAAAAGGACATTACGTGATCCACCCCATGGGCTGGGACGCTTTCGGCCTCCCGGCGGAGAATTACGCCATCAAAATGGGCACCCACCCCGCCAAATCCACAGCGGAAAACGTGGAAAAATTCAAAGAACAGCTCAGCGATATTGCTGCCATCTACGACTGGGATATGGAAGTGAACACCACAGACCCGGCATTTTATAAATGGACCCAGTGGATCTTTGTGAAAATGTTCAAAGAAGGTCTGGCCTATGAAAAAGAATTTCCCATCAACTGGTGCCCCTCCTGCAAAACCGGGCTGGCCAACGAAGAAGTAGTCAACGGCTGCTGCGAGCGCTGCGGAGCCGAGGTGACCAAGAAGAACCTGCGCCAGTGGATGCTGAAAATCACCAAATACGCCGAGCGTCTGTTAAACGACCTGGACAAGCTGGACTGGCCGGAAAAAGTAAAAAAAATGCAGACAGACTGGATCGGAAAATCCTACGGCGCGGAAGTGGACTTTCCCGTGGAGGGCCGGGACGAGAAAATCACGGTCTACACCACAAGGCCTGACACCCTGTACGGAGCCACCTTCATGGTGCTGGCACCGGAACACCCCCTGGCAGCCAGCCTGGCTGTGCCGGAAACCAAAGAAGCGGTAGACAAATACATTTACGATGCCTCTATGAAATCCAACGTAGACCGTCTTCAGGACAAGGAAAAAACCGGCGTATTCACCGGAAGTTATGCCATTAACCCGCTGAACCAGGCAAAAACCCCCATCTGGTTATCCGATTACGTGCTGGCTGACTACGGCACCGGGGCCATCATGTGCGTTCCCGCCCACGACGACCGGGACTTCGCATTTGCCAAAAAATTCGATATTCCCATTATACAGGTCATTGCCAAAGACGGAAAAGAAATTGAGAACATGACCGAAGCCTACACCGAAGCCTCCGGCATCATGATCCACTCCGGAGAATGGGACGGTATGGAGTCGGCTGTGCTGAAAAAAGAAGCCCCACACATGATTGAAAAGCGGGGTCTGGGAAAAGCCACAGTCAACTACAAGCTCCGTGACTGGGTGTTCTCCAGACAGCGCTACTGGGGCGAACCCATCCCCATCATCCACTGCCCAAAATGCGGCAATGTTCCGGTTCCCGAGGAGGAATTGCCCCTTATGCTGCCTGACGTAACGTCCTATGAACCCACAGGAACAGGAGAATCCCCCCTGGCCGCCATCGAGGAGTGGGTAAACTGCAGATGCCCGGTGTGCGGCGCAGATGCCAAACGGGAAACCAACACAATGCCCCAATGGGCAGGCTCTTCCTGGTATTTCCTCCGGTATGTGGACAATCACAATGACAAGGAACTGGTTTCCAAGGAAAAAGCAGACCAATACCTTCCTGTGGATATGTATATCGGAGGCGTGGAACACGCAGTGCTCCATCTGCTTTACTCCAGATTTTACACAAAGTTTTTGTATGATATAGGAGCCGTAGACTTCGACGAGCCTTTCCACAAGCTGTTCAACCAGGGAATGATCACAGGGAAGAATGGGATCAAAATGAGCAAATCCAAAGGAAACGTGGTATCCCCTGATGACCTGGTACGTGATTACGGCTGTGACTCTCTGCGCATGTACGAACTGTTCGTAGGGCCGCCGGAATTAGATGCCGAGTGGGACGACCGGGGAATCGACGGGGTAAGCCGTTTCCTGAAACGTTTCTGGAAACTGGCCCTGGACAGCCGGGAAGCAGACGTAAAGGCCACAACGGAAATGGTGAAACTGCGCCACAGGCTCATCTACGACATCACCCAGCGTCTGGAGAGCTTCAGCCTGAACACCGTAATCTCCGGTTTCATGGAGTACAACAACAAACTGATGGAAATCGCGAAAAAAGCAGGCGGTATTGACGCGGAGACTATAGAGACCTTCCTGATTCTCATGGCTCCCTTTGCCCCCCATATGGCAGAAGAACTGTGGGAGATCTATGGACATAACACTTCCGTCTTTGAAAACCGCTGGCCAGAAGCCGACGAAAGCGCCATGAAAGACGATGAGATCGAAGTGCCTGTGCAGATCAACGGAAAAACCCGGGCAGTTATCCGCATACCTGCGGACGCGGGAAAAGAAGAAGCCCTGGCTGCCGGAAAAGAAGCCGTGGCGGACAAACTGGACGGCAGTATCGTCAAAGAAATTTACGTGCCGAAGAAGATTATCAATATTGTACAGAAACCTGGAAAATAACATAGAAAAAATAGTATAAAAATTTTCCGGATATACAAAAAGACGGGTAAATCGTATTTTACGTTTTTACCCGTCTTTTTTAAATGCTATTTATCACCGCTGTCCTTGCCGGCACCTCTTAACTTCCGATACGCCCTCACCAGCAAATGGCTGCGCAGTTTCTCAGTGCGGCTTTTCAGCTTCTGAATCTCTTGCTGCTGCTGGCAGAACACCTCTGTAAACAGCAGAATGATATCCCGGTACATGGTATCCGGATTCACCTTCCATCCTGGCTTTCTCCGCCCGCTGGATATCCTTGGCCCGTCCCACATATT
>CANSYV010000111.1 GCA_947651335.1 uncultured Lachnospiraceae bacterium | reverse complement strand
CGGACAGCAGGGGTTCGGATTCTCATGGAAATGAAACAATGCCCCTTCTTCTAACAGGTCAACCGCTTCATACACATCATAAAATGTAATCTCACTGACCGGCCTGGTAACCCTTGTGCCGCCAGTCCCCCTAGTCACCTGGATCAGTCCTGCCCTCTTAAGCTGGGACAGAATCTTCCTGACAACGACCGGGTTCACCTGGATACTGGATGCCAGGAAATCGCTGGTAATCTTGTAATCCTCCCCCAGCGTCTCCACACCCAATTTGGCGCAGCACTCTATAAAAAATTCATAATAACTGATAGAATTTGGCTTTTTCACACGGCCCAGCGCTTCGTACGCAGATACAAATTCCACTTGTTCCGAAGTAAACGCGTCACAGATACATCCAATAAGTTTTCTTCCATTTGAAGAAATATGAATCAGATGATACGGTGCATGGACAGCACCCTGCCTTTTATGAATCTCAGATGCAAGCACTTCTGACAGAGACTGCACACAGCCGCTGCCATAATTTCCTTTCACCAGACTTCGAATGTTATTTTTTCGGATAATCCACTTTTTCTTCAGGTCGCCCTTTAACGATGTGCTGGGAACAAAGTTGGTTTTGCTGTATATATCCGCTATGGTTTCCTTCCTGTCCAGGTCCAGGGAATAGCTCTCACGGAAATGATTGGAATATAAGTTAACCTCCTGCCAGGACTTTTCATAATCCCCAGGACACAGCCAGTAACAGTCCACCAGTGAAAGTCCCAGATTATTCAGCATCAATTCAAAGGAAGAAACTCCGCCGAAATCCCTCTCAAAGTCTTTCCTGGCAGCCGGAATCCCCCTTCCCATAAGCCATGTTTTCAAAGACGCCTCATCGGACACAGAAACCGGCAGGTGCCTCCTGGTCTGCTCCCGGATCTTTACCGCCAGAATATTGCTGCACTCATCCACCATCAGAGCCGCGGTGGTGATATTCTTATGTTTCAGATAAATAACCCTGTTCTTCAAGGAAAATCCCCTCCAACACATCCTCACTCTGCTTAATCCTGGTATGGGCCTCCAGCAGAAATTCCAGCACAAACTCATTCAATTTCATATCTTTAGACAACTTTACGCCTGTATAAAAAGAACCCCTGTCCGTCCTTCCGAACACCTTCCGGCTCTTTTCCTCCAGCACAAGCTCCACTGTGTCATTTCCCATAATCCATTTCATACATTCATTCCCGCACTTACATTCCTCACTCCACACTCTTTAACGATTCCACCATATCAATCTTTTTCAATTTAAAATACATAACCATATTCACAAACGCAGAGAACCCCACCGTAAACAGTGCACTGTAGACGAAGCTGGGCCAGTAAATATTCCTTCCGAACATGGCGGCGTCCACCTCCACAGTGACAATCACAAACCGATGGAGCAGGATTCCAAGGCCGGAGCCCACAGCAGTGCCGATTACCGTCAGCAGCACGTTTTCCCTATACACATAGGCTGACACCTCCCCGTCGAAAAATCCCAGCACTTTCAGTGTTGCCAGCTCCCTCTTTCTCTCTGTGATATTAATGTTGTTCAGATTATAGAGTACCACAAACGCCAGCATCCCTGCCGATACAATCAGCACCACCATCACAGAGTCCAGACTGCTGAGCATCTTCTCCAGCTGGTCCGCGATACTTCCTGTATAACTGATGCTCAGCGCCGCCGGACTGGCCAGAATATCCCTGCCGACCTCCTCCTGTCTGTTCTGGTATTCATCCTGGAAAATCACCAGGCTGTCCTTACATTCCGGTTCTTCCCCGAAAAATTCCAAAAACGCCTCCGGTGTCATATACATATAATGGCTCATATAATTTTCGCAGATTCTGCCGATTAACACCTGGCCGCTGACACCGTCTTCCACAGACAGTTCTATGGAGTCCCCTTCTTTCACGTCCAGCAGTTTTGCCGTTTTCTCCGAGATCACCACGCCGGCATCCTCCAGCCGGTATTCTTCTTCATTTCCCCGCTCCCGGAGGGTCACCATCTCTGAAAACTGTCCTGTCTTTTCCGGCACAATCAGATACACATCCAGCCGCTTTTTTTCTCCAGACGCAGTCATATTCTGAAAATATACCTGAACGGACTTTTCCACTCTGTGGTCTGTCTCCAGAAATTCCTTCAGCTGTGCCTTTTCCTCCTGGCTGGCGTCCTCATCCTGGAGGACAGTGGCTTCGAAATGCTGAAGCTGCCCATACTGGAGCGCGCCGATATCCATGATGGAATCCTGCAGTCCGAAGCCCACCAGCATCAGGGCAGTACAGCCGCCGATTCCGATGATGGTCATGAAAAACCGCTTCTTATAACGGAACAGATTCCTCACAGTTGATTTCCAGGTAAAGTTCAAATGTTTCCAGAGAAAAGGAATTCTCTCCAGCAGCACCCGCTTTCCCTCTTTGGGGGCAGCCGGGCGCATAAGGGACGCCGGTGTCTCCATCAATTCTTTCCGGCAGGCGGAAAATGTGGCCAGCAGGGTACAGGCCACCGCCGCCACAGAGCCGATCATGGCATAGCGCACCTGGTAGGGAATCTTAACTGTGGGCATTTGATGATACATAATCCGGTAAGCGGTGATAATAATATAAGGAAGGATCTTCTGTCCGATTAAGACTCCGAAAATGCTCCCGGACAGGGTGGCCAGCAGTGCATACCCCAGATATTTGGCCGCAATGGCTCCTTTTCCATAGCCCAGAGCCTTCAGTGTACCGATAAGCGTCCGTTCTTCTTCTACCATGCGGGTCATGGTGGTCAGGCTGATGAGAGCCGCCACCAGGAAAAACAGCACCGGAAATACCCGTCCGATGTTGCGGATTCTGTCCGCGTTATCCCCGTAATCGCTGTGCTCCGGCAGTACACTCCTGTCATCCACATACCATTTTGGCTTTTTTATGGAAGCGATCTTCTCCCTGGCATCCGCGATTTTTTCTTCCCCGTCTGCCAGCTCCTTTTTCACATCTTTCCTGGCTTTTTTGTAATCTGCTTCCCCGTCTTTTAACTTTTTCTCGTTTTTCTCTATCTCTGACTTGGCGTCTTTCAGCTTCTGCTCATTTTCTGTGATCTGCCTCTGGGCGTCTGCCAGCTGTGCCTCCTGACGATTGATCTCCTCCGCCGCGGCATTCAGACTTGCCTGCTGGCTGTCCAGCTGGGCCCGGGCACTGGATAACTGGGAAACACCGCTGTCTATCTGTGCCTGTGCGTCGTCCAGCTGGCTCCTGGCAGCTTCCAGCTCCCGGCGTCCGTTGTCCAGCTGGACTTTCGCCTGGGCCAGCTGCTGTCTGGATGCCGCCAGGGTCTGCTCCTGTGCCGCCAGCTGTGCCTCTGCCTCTTCCAGCTGCCGCCTGGTCTGTTCGTCGCCCATTCCGGCCGCTTCCAGCTGGGCATAGGCGTTCTTCTGCTGGGCCAGCTGCTGTTTCGCCTGGGCCAGCGCCGCTGCCCCCTGCTCATACTGTGCCGCACCGCTGTTATATTCCTGCTCTTTCTGGTCAAACTCCTGCTTGGAGGCATTCCACTGGGCATATCCCTGATTGGTCTGTGCCTGAGAACTGTCCAGCTGGGCCTGCTGGCTGTTCAGAGTGTTTCTGGCATCCTCCAGCTGGGCGGCTCCATTTTGCTGCTGCAGGCGGCCCTCGGAGAGCTGGCGGCGCCCGTCGGCAAGTTTCTGTTCTGCGTCAGAGAGCTGGCGGACGCCGTCCTCGTACTCTGCCTTACCGTCCTCCAGCTTTTTCCTGGCGTCTGAAAGTTCTTTCTTCGCGTCTGAGAGTTCTTTTCGGGCCTTTTCTTTTCCGTCTGCCAGCTCTTTTTCCCCATCTTCCAGCTCCTGCTGGGCTTCCCCTCTCACTGAATCGTACCGGAGCTGACAGCGTTCTTCTTCAATGCCCTCGACCCGGGATTGTACTTTTTTCACCAGATTCTCATACAACTGGGTATAGCTCACCTGTTCCCTGGCCCCTTTTGCCAGCAGATAAGCCACGGTGTATACTTCCTGGTCAAAGTTATCCTCCGTCACATAGGCATAGCCGCTCACCTCCCCTGACCCCAGTGTGGTATGTCCCCGGTCGAAAGAAATATACATAGGGCTGCTGCAGGTTCCCACTATGGTATAAGATTTCTGTTTGAGAATGCTGTCCTCATCATCCTCAGTGTCGAACACCACCTCACCGCCCACCTGAAAAGCTCCCTGTCCGGCCAGCTGGCTGTCAATGAGACACTCTCCTTTTTTCTCCGGCATCCGCCCGTCAATGACAGACAGCTTGTTGATACTGCCGCCCAGGCTTTCCAAATGAATCACCTGCTGGCTGCCTTTCTCGCCGCTGAGCACATCCAGGGCATAGCCGCCCTCTGCCAGCTCCACCCCTTTCACCTGATTTAACGCTTTCAGGTCGTCATCAGTCAATCCCAGCGTCCCCATCACCCGCAGATCCATCAGATTCGTCTCGTCATAATAACTGTCCCCGGAATAGCGCATATCCGGGGATGCAGCCTGAATTCCTGAGAAAAAGGCGACACCCAGCGCCACAATAAAAAATATGGAAATAAACCTTGCGAAACTTTTCTTTATGTCCATAAAGAAATCTTTTCTTAATGCTTTTTTCACGTTCTGGCTCCTACCATTCTATTTCTTCTACAGGTAACGGGGTTTCATTCATTTTCATGGAAGATACCTTCCCGTTTTTTATCTGGATCACCCTGTCTGCCATAGGGGTCAGGGCAGAGTTGTGGGTGATTACAATCACAGTCATGCCCCTCTGCCTGCACATATCCTGCAATAGTTTCAATATGGCCTTTCCCGTCTGATAATCCAGTGCCCCGGTGGGTTCGTCACACAACAGCAGTTTCGGATTCTTGGCCAACGCCCGGGCAATGGACACCCGCTGCTGCTCCCCGCCGGAGAGCTGGGCGGGAAAATTCCCCAGGCGCTCACTTAACCCCACTTCCTGCAATACCTGTCTGGCATCCAGGGGGTCCCGGCAGATCTGCAGCGCCAGCTCCACATTCTCCAGAGCAGTCAGATTGGGAACCAGGTTATAGAACTGAAACACGAATCCCACATCTTCCCTTCGATATCCTGTGAGCTGGCGGTGGGAATACTTTGCCACATCCTGCCCGTCCACCCACACACAGCCGGACGTGGCCTGGTCCATCCCGCCCAGGATATTCAACACCGTGGTCTTTCCCGCTCCGCTGGGACCCACAATAATGACAAATTCTCCTTTTTCAATGGAAAAGTCAATGCCGTCCACGGCTTTTATTAATACCTCTCCTTTTCCATATACTTTTGTAACCTGTTCCAGCGTAACAAAGGCTTTGTCCATGTATGTACTCCTTTTTTTACGTTTTCGAAACTATGTATTCTTTATGGTTTCATTTATTGTAACCTCTTTGGGGGTTCATTGCAACTGTTATCACGTCTGGATTTTGTTTCCTGCATGCAAAAAGAACCCACGGCAGGTAACTGGTTATTACCTGCCACGGGCTCCTCTTATTGCTTTGCGCTATTTGATTATTTTGTCGCTGACAGCTTTTTTACTCCATTTGCCGTAGCTGGTGGCGCCGTTTTTGGTTCTGTACGCTCTCACTTGAACGTATACCCGTCTATTGGATGGAACCTTTTTAACGGTTTTCGCCTTTGCAGATGCCCTTGGCACTTTTACAACCGTGGACTTCTTCATTGTGCGAGCATCTTTTGGAGTTCGATCATGCCACGGAGGAAGGTTTCCTCGGTGGTGTG
>CANSYV010000110.1 GCA_947651335.1 uncultured Lachnospiraceae bacterium | reverse complement strand
TAATTTATTTTCTTCTCGCCGTTGGCGCTTCTTGCGCCGACGGTTTTTACTTTTGATTCAGCTTATCTATAATAATAAGAGATGCCAAAAATTTTTGATTTTCCAAATACACTCTAAAAAGGAGCGTCTATGTACAATTACTACCTGGAAGAAGGCTTTCCCTTTTCGGCCGGAAAGCTGGAAAAGTTAAAATGCTTTTTAGATACCTGCGGTCTGGACTACGACGGACAAATCTCATATTCCGTTATGGCCTGCAGTCTGGACGGTAAAGTCCTGGCTGCAGGCTCCTGCTGTCAAAATGTCCTGAAGTGCCTGGCTGTGTCAGAGGCATGCCAGGGGCAGGGCTTTCTGAACATTATCATGGCAAAACTTATCTCAAATGCGCATACACAGGGATATTCCCATCTTTTTCTTTTCACGAAACCTGTGTATACAGATATTTTTAAAGAGCTTGGTTTCTATTCTATTATAAATACAGGAAAAATTGAATTCATGGAAAATATTCCCGGCGGAATCCATGCCTATTTGGAGGAAGAACAGGCCAAGTGCCCCCCGCTGACTGACGGCATCTGTGCAGGCGCCATCGTCATGAACGCCAATCCGTTCACCCTGGGACATCTTCACTTGATTGAGCAGGCCCGAAAGAGCTGTGACCGTCTGCACGTATTCGTCCTATCTGAAGATACGCCGCCTTTTCCTGCCGCTGACCGGCTGGCCCTGGTTCGAGAAAACTGCTGCGGTCTTCCCCAGGTATATGTCCACGGGGGGTCCGAATATCTGATCTCACACACCACATTTCCTGATTATTTTATGAAGGATAAACACGCCGCTTTCACCGCCAACGGGGAGCTTGACCTGCTTTTGTTCTCCGTCTATTTTAAGGAAGCGTTTCATATTTCCAAACGCTTTGTGGGAGAGGAACCCTTCTGCCCGGTGACACGGGCATATAACCAGCAGATGCGGGAAATCCTCCCCTCTCACGGCATTCAGGTGTGTGTCCTTCCCCGTTACGCCGTCCAGGGCGTACCTGTGAGCGCCACCAGGGTAAGGCAGCACTATTTTCAGAGAGACCTTGACTCCATTGCCCCGCTGGTGCCAGAACCCACTTTCAATTATCTGAAAAGGAGAATGAACCTATGACCTTATCTTTCACCGAAAGCCCGCCTTACTGGACCCACGGCAGGGAGATAACCCTGGCTGAATTACTGGACGCCCGGGAAGAACGCTGGCACAGGCAGCTAAAACTCACCGCCCAATACCGCCAGACCTTAATCTGCCTTACCCTGAACATTCCCGGGCCGGTAAAATCTTTTCCCCTTGCCCGCCTTACCTTCGACGCGGGGATGCTGGCCATTGAGCGGGAGCTGTCCCGGCATCAGTGCCGCATTGCTTACCGGGAAAGCTGCCACGGCGGCTGGGGCTTCCAGGGGATTTTCCTGACTGAACAAGACGCTTCTGACTGCAAAAAATGGATGGTGAATATAGAGGAAACCCACCCCCTGGGGCGCATATGGGACATTGACGTTCTCAATGCCCAGGGGGAAAAGCTTTCCCGGGACGGCACGGGATATCCCCGGCGCACCTGCCTTCTGTGCAGCCGTCCTGCTTTCATCTGCGGACGCAGCCGCAGGCACAGTGCCAGAGAACTGCTGGAACGTGAGATTTCCCTGATGAAAACTTATTTTTCCCGGCAGCTGGCGGAACAGACAGCCGGGCTTTTCACAAAGGCTATGATCTATGAAGTGACCACCACCCCGAAGCCCGGCCTGGTAGACCGCTGGCACAACGGCGCCCACAAGGACATGGATATAGGCACCTTCATAGACAGTGCCGCCGCGCTCTTTTCCTATTACCAGGAGTGCGCACTGCGCGGAATTTCTTTCCACGGCTCTGATTATCCGGCTCTGTTTGCCGCTATCCGTCCTCTGGGATTGGAGGCCGAACAGACCATGTATCAGGCCGCCAGACATGCCAATCCCCATAAGGGGCTGATCTTTTCCGGGGGCATTTTCTGCGCCGCGGCCGCCCACTGCTATGCGAAAAGGGGGGACTTCCGGCATGAGGACATCTCCGCCATATGCAAAAAAATGCTCCCAAACCTGTCCAAAGACTTTGAAGCCCTCTCCCACGGGCAGCCCCAGACCCACGGGGAGAAGCTGTACCGCGCCTACCATCTTCTGGGAATCCGGGGGGAAGCCATGAGGGGATACCCCACTGTCTTTGGGTGGGGCTGGAATGTTTTTACCACCTGCCTCTCCCATGGCTTTCCCCTTTATAAAAGCGGCCAGATCACTCTGCTGTATCTGATTGCCCACAGTGAAGACACCAACATCATTGCCCGCTCCAGCTATGAGACATGGGATAGGCTTACACGGAAGTTAAAAAACTTTCTATCGTCTGTTCCCATAGACCAGCTGGACGCAGAAGCCATCACCGCCCGTCTGGACGCGTATTTTATGAAAGAAAATATAAGTCCTGGAGGGAGTGCGGATTTGCTGGCACTTGTCTATTTTTTATATTTTCTCCGGCAATGGCAGCCTGTGATAGAATAATCAGCCCGTCAAATGACGCTCTAATCATAAATCATAAGAGGGAAAATCCCACCGCCCCCGGCGATTGGATTTTCCCTCATTTTGCAGCGCTCCTGCAGATTCAGCAGACAGCTTCCGTATTTTAAAAATTCCTGCAGACAATGTTGCCATCTGCCGCAATGGGCAGGTATCTGGCTTTTCTGCCCTCAATCATTTCTCCATAAATGGCGATGTAGAAAGGACGGTACACTTTTCTTTCCTCCACCGGCTGTATGGCCAGATTCCTGCCGCTGTGGCGCCGCACCATTCTCCGCGCCATATTGGCCCCGCAGGTGCTCAGGCGCTGATCGTCGTAATAGCTGGACTGGATATCCAGTTCATCCACATCCTTCCTCTCAGTACAGATATCTTCCTCCACATAAGCCGCCGTACAGGTAGTGGCCTCTACCATCACACGGATATTTTGCTTGTCCTCTTTCTCCTTTTTCCTGAACAGTTTCACTAAAATGTTATCTTTATACGTCATCTTATAGATAATATAGCGGCTTTCCAGATACATCAGGCGCAAATGAACCTCTTTCCTGCCAAACAGCGCACGGTAAATGGGGTTCTTTCCCCCTCTGGCAATACGGAGCGCCTCTTCTTCTGTCATTTTCACGGGAAAACATTCGATGGTCATAAAGCTCCTCCTTCACATATACTCGCGGGCCAGATGATTTGCCAGCAAGTCTTCACTGTTTCAAGCAAAACAGCAAATCATTCGGTATCCTTTCCCTTTTTCCCGGTGGCAAAAGAAAAAACTTCTGTACAATATTTCAGGAATACGCCCACAGTAATGATAATGGCAATACCCGGAGCCATAATGCCGATAATAAAATCAATGCTGTGGAGCATGCCATATCCGTAGACGCATGCCAGCACGATAAAAAGCAGCACCAGCGCCCCGTCAATGCCCAGCCACTCCACCTTCAATTCATCCTTTTCGTTGTCTTTTTTTGTTTCCTGCATCGTAAACTCCCTCCTTAAATTCCTTTTAATCTGCGCTCTGCGCTTAAATCCTTTCCAAAGCGGTTTCCAATCAGGAACGCGATGAAGGAAAGGGGCAGGCCAATCAGTACCGGGTCCAGCGTAACACCGGAAATCACAATGGGGCACGCATACTGGAAGAAGATCCAGGCTGCGCCTCCCACGATCATACTCGCGACACCTCCCACATCTGTCTTCCTGCCGTCGTACATCAGCGCCGCAATCATGGGCACGAATAAAAGCGTCATACTCAGACTGGCCAAAAACAGAAACGCGTCATACACACGGTCAAACTGGAACGCGGAAGCCAGACCGATAATCCCGAAGATAACCGCGAAAACTCTCGTCACCGAAATGCTGGTCTTGTCATCCAGCTTTCTGTCGCCCCGGATCATATAAATAATGTCATTGGCCACAATCTCGCCGCCAATGAGATAATAGCTGTCCAGTGTGGAGATAATGGCTCCCAGAATACCCACGATGAAAAGGCCTCTGACGATCATGGGAAGCTCCCCTGCAATCAGCGCTATGTACTGTACCTCCGGCTGTACTGTCAGCTCCGGGTCCAGCACCCGGATAATGGTACCCGTCATCATGGTTACCACATCAAAGGACAGCCAGATGGAAAAGCACAAAAGCATTGCCCTTTTCCCGGTTTTCGGAGAATTGGCAGCCGCAAACCTCTGATAGAAAGACGGGTCTTTATAAAGGTTGATGCAGAGAACGATCAGCATCACCGCCTGGGGGATGGGAATGCCGCCAAGGGCCGTTATCATCTCCGGTGCCGGCTGGGCAAGGGCGGCTTTTATCCCCTCCAGTCCTCCCACACTAAAAAAGAGTCCCGGAAACGCGGCGGATACGCAGGTTACCATCAGGAAAAAGAAAATCATATCGGTGACCGCCACGCCCATCAGTCCGCCCAGGCAGGTGATACCGATGGAAATGACAACCACAATGGCAGCAACCACAAATTTATCTGCATGCCACGCCCCTTCCCCTACATAACCCACAGCCGCCACCTCACCGATGGAGAGGCAGGAAACCACGATCACAACCGCCCCCAGCACTGCCGCGAATTTTCCGTAATGCTCCCGCAGAAGATCCGGAATCGTCCCCTTTGCCTTTACCGAGATCCTGGGCGCAATCCAAAGCGCCAGGGGAAAACGCACCGCATGGGCGCCGATGGACCACAGGAAGAATGCCGCAAAACCCATGGTCGTGGAATATCCCACAGTCCCCACAACGCCTGCGCCGCCATACCAGGAGGCCATCAGCGTCCCTACCACCAGAGACCAGGGCAGCGCCCGGTTTGCTTTATAAAAGCTGTCCATATCCTGTGAAGTTTTGGAAAAATAATACCCCACCAGTATAATACCAATAAAACACAGTACCACTACAAAATTGTCGATCATTTGCATCGTCCCATCACTCTCCTTAACTTAGATGTTCTCTCTTTTTCAACGTAATCGCTCCCTTTGGGCAATTAGGCGCACAGATGGTGCACCCCCAGCACTTTTCTGCATCGTAAACGATTTTCCCCTGCCCGTCCTGATAGAACGCTTTGTGATTGCAGATACGTGCGCATTTCCCACACTGGACACAGACTGCCGGGTCCCGCAAAATCTCGTAATGGGAAGCGGGATATCCAAGCCTGGTCTTTAAAATCCTCGCCATTTTCGTGGGATAGCAGTACACGCCGTCGCAATTACAAAGCCACTGGTTTTCCCCGGACTGCATCAGCCCTTTTTTGTTGGCCTGCAGGATCAGCTCCTTTGCCTCTGCCGGAGAAATGCGTCTGCCCAGTTTCCGGTCGGCAAAGGTATTGGGGCCTTCTTCCAGCCTGCCCATACACACGTCCACCGGCTTCTCGGTGCACCTGCCCATGGCTTTGCAGTTACAGGGCACCACCAGAATTTCCTCCCCAAACGTATCCACCATGGCATAAGATTCTTCCAGTGTCAGATACTGGGTCTGGTGCATGGGCACATCCTTCCCTGCGGCAATGTCCAAAGCCGCCTGGGAAACACTGTCCATATAGACCTTTAAATCCCATTGGTTTAAACGGTCCACCATCTCCTGGGAATACCCGGCATAGGCCTCTGGTTCGAATTGGGCAAAAAAGGGATACCTGTCATAAAAATTGGTCATTCGATACCAGGTGTCCTCATCTTTCTCCCCCTTTCATATAGAAATTGTACCTGGATGACTCATCGTTATAATCGTTCCGTTATTACGTGAATAAAATTAGG
>CANSYV010000109.1 GCA_947651335.1 uncultured Lachnospiraceae bacterium | reverse complement strand
ATTCCGGATGAGTTTGTTGTGGGTTACGGACTGGATTATATTATTTATCAAAAGGGGTATATACTGAAAGACTACGTAGAGGAATTCGCCAATTACTTGTTGAATTTCTATCAATAAGATTCAGTATTTGACAAAAAGTGATGGAAGAGAACTATTATATTGGAATTGACATAGGGTCCACTGCATCGAAGACAGTAGTTATGAAAGAGCATCAGGTGGTGGACTCTTTTACACTGCCCACCGGGTGGAACGGGCGGGAGACAGCCGCTGATATTTATACCCGGCTGGAGGAAAAACAGTATGTCCCTGGCAGGGGCTGTGTGGCCACCGGGTATGGACGGGTCTGCGTGGACTATGCAGACAAAGTGGTGACGGAGATCACCTGCCACGGCAGAGGCGGCTGGCAGCTGTTCGGGAAAAATGTAACCATAATCGACGTGGGCGGGCAGGATACGAAAGTGATTAAAGTGGCGGACGGCCAGGTGGTAGATTTCCTTATGAACGATAAATGTGCGGCAGGAACCGGCAAGTTTATTGAGGTAATGGCCACGCGGCTGGGAGCTTCCCTGGAGGAGCTGTACCAGCTGGCGGAACATGGAGAGCCTTTGTCCATCAGTGCTATGTGTACGGTTTTCGCAGAGTCCGAGGTGATCAGCCATATTGGTTCCGGAGAAAAACGGGAGGATATTGCCGCAGGAGTGATAGATTCTGTGGCCTCCCGGGTGGCCAGCCTGGCTTCCCGTTTCGGAATCAGCGGGGACGCGGCGCTGACGGGAGGATTGTGCGACAGCCCTTATTTTATCAAAGTGCTGTCTGAAAAACTGGGATGTCCAGTGGAAACCCATGAGTTCGGCAGGTATGCCGGGGCACTTGGGGCAGCTTTGACTGCGGAGGAAAAGTTATGATTTATATGGATTCCTCCGCAACTTCGTTTTTAAAACCGCCCCAGGTGGAGGAGGCGGTATGCAGGGCGTTTCATACCATGGGAAATGCAGGGCGGGGAGCCCACGCCGCCACTCTAGGCGCTGCACGCATAATTTATGATACCAGGGAAAAGCTGGCAGAACTGTTTCATGTCAGTGATCCTTCCAGGATTGCCTTTACCAGCAATGCCACAGAGTCCCTGAACATTGCCATCAGCGGGCTGATTTCTCCAGGGGATCATGTGATTACCACTGCCTGTGAGCATAATTCTGTTCTGCGGCCATTGTATGTAAAAGAATCTCAGGGTGCAGGTCTCACCATTTTAGATGCAGATGAGAAAGGGCGGATTGCCTATGAAGAACTGGAGCAGGTGCGCCGGGAACATACCAGGGCTGTGGTGATTACCCATGCCTCCAATCTCACAGGGAATGTGACAGACCTTGCCAGAGTGTCTGCGTTTACCAGGAAATATGGGATTCTTTTGATTGTGGATGCTTCCCAGACGGCAGGCTCCATCCCCATTGATGTGGAGAAGATGGGAATAGATGTTCTGTGCTTTACCGGACACAAAGGACTGCTGGGCCCCCAGGGGACAGGTGGAATCTATGTGCGGGAAGGGATTTCTATCACACCGCTGAAGGTGGGGGGAAGCGGTATCCACAGCTTTGACAAAATGCATCCGTCAGACATGCCCACAGCTTTGGAGGCAGGGACAGCCAACGGCCATGGGATTGCGGGACTGAATGCCGCACTGGATTTTCTGAGAGAGACGAAAGTGGAAGCCGTCCATGAAAAGGAGATGGAATTGGCAGGCCGGTTTGCCGAAAAAGCGGGGAAAATCCCAGGTGTAACCATCTATGGAGACCTCTCGGCAAAACTCAGGGCGCCCATTGTGTCTTTGAACATTGGAGAACTGGATTCTGCTGCTGTCAGTGATATTTTGTGGGACGATTATGAGATCTGCGTCCGGGCAGGGGCCCACTGTGCGCCGCTGATGCACCAGGCGCTGGGAACTGTGGAACAGGGGGCTGTGCGGTTTAGTTTTTCCTATTTCAATACAGAAGAAGAAGTGGATACTGCGGTACAGGCTCTCCTGGATATTGCTGAGGATCAATGATTCACTGAGAAATGAAAGGAAATTATGCGGGAAAAGAAAAAATATGTTATTTTATCGTTTCATACCACAACAGAGGCCATGTCTTTTGAAAAACAAAGCATGAGCAATGAGATTCCCGGACGCCTGATTCCCATTCCCAGGGAAATCACTGCCGGATGCGGTCTGGCCTGGCGGATTGGTGTAGAAGAGTATTCTGCCTGCAGGCAGAAAATCCAGGATCTGCAGATGAAATATCAGGACGCAGTGGAATTGCTGTTGTGACTATAGGAGGGGAAATTTGGAGGTATCAATTGAACACGTAAAATTTTCTTATAACAAGGAAGATGTCATACTGGGTGATATTAATCTGGAGGCATCCGCAGGCTCGTTTATCTGTCTGCTGGGACAGTCTGGCTGTGGAAAGAGCACCCTTCTGAGATTGATCGCCGGCCTGGAGAGACCGGACGAAGGCACTTTGACGGTGGAGGGAAAGCCTGTGGCATCCGCAGGACTGGACCGGGGCGTGGTATTTCAGGATTACGGTCTGTTTCCGTGGATGACTGCGGGGAAAAATATCACGGCTGCCCTGAAGAAGCGGTTTCCGGACATGGGCAAAGGGGATAGAGAAACCCTTGCCATGGACTGGATGAGGAAAGTGGGCATGGACGAATCTCTGTTTAAGAAGCTGCCAGGGGAATTATCCGGCGGACAGAAGCAGCGCTGCGGCATTGCCAGAGCTTTCGCTATCGACCCGCCTATCCTGCTGATGGACGAACCCTTCGGGTCTTTGGACGCTATCACGAAGGCGAAGCTTCAGGATCTGATACTGGAACTGTGGGAACAGGGAGGAGACCATAAAAAGACTATCTTTTTCGTCACTCATGAAGTGGATGAGGCGCTTTTGCTGGCAAGCGATATCTGTGTGCTGAGCCAGTCCCCTGCTCAGATTATGTACAGGCATTCTTTTGAAAATGAAATCCATCCCACCCGCTCCAATATGTACACGGACCCGGGAATTCAGAAGTTAAGAAATTATTTAATTCAGTTAATACATGAAGATGCCGCCGAACGGGCGTCTTTAATATAAAATAAAGTCAAAGGAAGAAGAAAATCATGAAGAAAAAAGTAATCAGCGCACTGCTCTGCGCAGCATTGGCCGCCGCATTTTGTACAGGATGCGGGTCATCCGGCGGACAAAAGGAGGCCAAAACGGCAAAAGAAAACGGGGAAACAACGGTCCAGGAGGTAAGCGAAGGCGCCTCTGAGGAGGTGTTGAAGGTGAGAGTTGGGGCTCAGCCCACTTCCGGTCAGGTGTTCCAGTTCGTGGCCGATGACCAGGGCTTCAATGAAGAAGAAGGGGTGGAAGTGGAAATGGTATGGCTCAGCAATCTCTCAGACGCTGCCGCGGCGCTGATGGCTGACCAAGTGGATGTGCTTTCTACATATGGGACCGGAGGTCCGCTGATTCAGGTGGCAAACGGGCAGGACTTTAATCTTTTCGCCGGGTATATGATTATCGGTGAGACACCGGTATTTGGCAAACCGGAGATGGTATTTGAGGATCTTGACAGTTTAAAGGGAAAGACCATCGGAATCACCCGGGGAGGCACACCGGATATTGTGCTCAAAGGTATTCTTTACGATGCGGGGATTCCGTTTAAATATGGGGATGACACCTATATCGGCGGTGAAAAGGATGACCCGGACCTGGTTACATTCCTGGAATATAAGAAAAATACAGATGTTCTTCAGGCGATTACAAAAGGCGAAGTGGATTTCGGCGCCACAGCAACCGGTTATGAGATCCAGGCCGCTGATCTGGGGCTGGAAGTGAAAATGTGGCCTGATGAATACTGGCCTAACCACTCCTGCTGCCGTATGTTTGGAATGAATGATTATGTGCAGAACAACGAAGAGGTGTTGTACCGCCTGCTCCGCTCTTATCTGCGGGCAGAGGAATATATGCAGGATAACATGGAGTATGTCTCTGATTTGTGTGTGGAAAATCTTGACCTGACCTAAGAGACTGCAGACAGCTTTGTACTCAGCGAGCATATGAAATACGACACAGACCCCTTTACAGACAGTGTGACTACTATGTGGAATAAGATGGCCGATTACGGGTATCTCACAAAAGGGGATATTGATATCAATGACCATTTGGATTCTTCTATTTACAAAAAGGCATTGGAATCTCTCATTAAGGATTATCCGGACAGTGAATTCTTCCAGGACAAGATGGAACAATTTCTAAATAACAACAAGGGAACCCTGGAATAACTGTCAGCCAGATTAGATAGGAGGACGCCATGAAAGGCTTTATAAAGAAAAGATGGGGGATTGCCCTCATTTTCATTGGCATTATTGCCGGGTATGTGCTCTTGACAGATGTGTTTCATGTGCTGAATACCTTTCTCTTTTACAGTATCACCGTAATGCCGGGGATTTTTAAAGAGTATCTGCCCCAGCTGATAGAAGGATTTAAAAGTTCTATGTATATGCTGGGAATCGCCTATTTTCTGGCGGTGGTTTTAGGAATTGCCCTGGGGTCTTTTATCGGGCTTCATAAGCTTGTGAGGCTGAATGTAACCCCTTACATTAATGCGTTCAGTGCAGTTCCCGTTACACTTTTGACACCTTATGCCATTAATATTTTTCCGTCTTTTAAAGTGGCTTCTATTTTCATTATCTTTCTGGGGTCGTTCTGGATTATCCTGGGAACCACCATCACAGCGGTGATGACCATTGACAAAAGATATCTGGAAAATGCGGCTACACTGGAATTCAAGGGGATGGAGCGTCTGTTTACCATTGTGCTTCCCGCGGCTTCGCCGGGGATTCTGGCCGGATGCACCATTGCGCTGAAACTGGCGTTTATGCTTCTTGCTGTGGCGGAAATGTTTGGCGCTACCTCGGGCATGGGTTATTTTATACAGTATTATTCTGACTTCGGGCGGTTTGATGTGGTGGGAGTGGGATTTATTTTCCTCGCCATTGTGCTGGTGATTATCATGTACTTATTCGACAGACTGAAGGCTGGAATTTTGCATTGGACTATTAATAATTAGAATATACGCATCTGAAAATTTTATGAAAGAGGTAAAAAGATATGATGGATCAAATGACACCTGCCCAGCGCGCGGCGGCCATTGCCAATGGACAGGACGCGGACCGGCTTCCCTGTAATCCCAATGTGGCCAACGGGACGGCGCGGATTTATGGCTGTAAGATTTCAGAATTCAATACCAATCCCAAGGCTCTGGCACAGGCGCAGATTGCGGCTTACAGGCGGTTTGGATATGACAGTCTGCGGATTTTTACAGATTTGTTTCCATGGGCGGAAGCTATGGGGGCAAAGGTGAATTTCCCGGAAGACAATACTGCTGACCTGGATAAACCTGCCATTACAGATGTGAGCATGATTGACAGACTGGAACCTGCAGACCCCTATAAGGACGGACGGCTTCCCATTCAGGTGGAGGCCATGAAATATTTGGTAGATGAAGTGGGCAGTGAGATCGGCTGTTCTGTGGGAGTGGTAGGACCGTTTACCAATGCGTTTTTCCTCATCGGCGTGGAAAACACCATGAAGCTGATTTTAAAAGACCCGGAATCCATACATAAGTTATGTAAGGTTTCTCTGGAGACTTCCAAAGCCTATGCGGCGGCAGCCATTGACGCAGGATTGACCCCGGCAATTTCAGAGCCCATGTCGTCTTGTACTGTGGTGAGCCCCAGGGTTTTCAGGAAATATTCCCTGCCCTATCTGAAAGAGCTGGTGGATTTCATTAAGAGCAAAGGCAAGGGGACGGTGATTCATGTGTGCGGACAGACCAACAAAATCTGGGAGGATCTGGCAGATATGGGAATCGCAGGGCTGAGCATT
>CANSYV010000108.1 GCA_947651335.1 uncultured Lachnospiraceae bacterium | reverse complement strand
TCTCCGAATCTGCTTCAAAAGAAAAGACTTCCGCCAGCGCCTCCATAATATCCGTTATCTGCCCCGGCTCCAGCACTGAGGGCGTACCGCCCCCGAAAAACAAAGAAGATACCCGCTGTGGATATCTTCCCCTGCAGGCGCGTATCTCCCTGCACAATGCCTGAACATAACGCGCCTGATTCTCCCGGCTGTCACGCCAGGATAAAAAATCACAGTATAGACATTTTTGTACACAAAACGGAATGTGTACGTATAACCGCATCTTTCGTTTCATGGCCTGTTCTTATTTCCTATTCTGCTTAACTACATTTTTTGATTCAGCAATTTCCTGCTTCAGCTCTTTACTTATCATCCAGCTTCAAAACACTCATAAACGCCTTCTGCGGAATCTCCACATTCCCCACCTGGCGCATGCGCTTCTTACCTTCTTTTTGTTTTTCCAGCAGTTTCTTCTTCCGGGTGATGTCGCCGCCGTAGCACTTGGCCAGCACATCTTTTCTCAGGGCTTTCACGGTCTCCCTGGCGATAATCTTGCTGCCGATTGCAGCCTGTATGGGGATTTCAAAGAGCTGTCTGGGAATCTCTTCTTTTAATTTCTCACACATTTTCCTGCCCCGCTCGTAGGCAGTATCCCCGTGGACGATAAAGGACAGAGCATCCACTTCTTCCTTGTTCACCAGGATATCCAGTTTTACCAGCTTGCTGCGTTCATAGCCGCAGGGCTCGTAGTCCAGGGAGGCGTAGCCCCTGGAACGGGACTTCAGCGCGTCAAAGAAATCATAGATAATCTCATTGAGGGGCAGATGATATTTCAAGAGGGCACGGGTTTCCTCCATATACTCCATTCCCTGGTACTGGCCCCTGCGCTCCTGGCACAGTTCCATAATGGAACCGATATATTCCGTGGTCACCATAATCTCAGCAGCCACAATGGGTTCTTCCATGTAGTCAATCTCCGATGGGTCCGGCAGATTGGAGGGATTGGTCAGCTCCATCATCTCCCCGTTTGTCTTATAGACTTTATAGATAACGCCTGGGGCTGTGGTGATGAGATCCAGGCTGTATTCCCTCTCCAGCCTCTCCTGGATAATTTCCAGATGCAGCAGTCCCAGAAAACCGCAGCGGAATCCAAACCCCAGCGCCGCCGATGTCTCCGGCTCGTACTGAAGGGCAGCATCGTTGAGCTGAAGTTTTTCCAGCGCTTCCCTCAGGTCCTGGTATTTGGCTCCGTCTGCAGGATAGAGTCCGCAGTAAACCATGGAATTCACTTTTTTATAACCTGGAAGCGCTTCTTCGCAGGGATGCAGGTGGTTGGTGATGGTATCCCCCACCCGGGTGTCCCTCACATTTTTTATGCTAGCTGTGAGATATCCCACCATCCCCGCCTGCAGTTCCTCACAGGGTATGAACTGTCCCGCGCCGAAATACCCCACTTCCACCACTTCCGCCACAGCGCCGGTGGCCATCATGCGGATAGGGGTTCCTTTCTTCACACTGCCCTCCATAATCCGGCAGAACACAATCACCCCTTTGTAAGAGTCGTAGAGAGAATCGAAAATCAATGCTTTTAAAGGCGCATGGATATCGCCCCCCGGCGCGGGAATCTTCTCCACAATCCGCTCCAGCACATCCTCCACATGCTCTCCTGTCTTAGCGGAAATCTGCGGGGCATCCTGGGCCTCAATGCCGATGATATCTTCAATTTCGTTAATCACCCGCTCCGGCTCCGCGCTGGGCAGGTCAATCTTATTGAGCACCGGAACCACATCCAGATCGTGGTCCAGGGCCAGATATACATTGGCAAGGGTCTGGGCCTCAATCCCCTGGGCCGCATCCACCACCAGAATAGCCCCGTCACAGGCCGCAAGGCTTCTGGAAACTTCATAGTTAAAATCCACATGCCCCGGGGTGTCGATCAGATTGAAAATATACTCCTCCCCGTCCTTTGCTTTATAAACAGTGCGCACAGCCTGGGCCTTGATGGTAATGCCCCGCTCCCGCTCCAGTTCCATGTTATCCAGTACCTGGGACTGCATCTCCCGGTCTGTGAGAAGTCCGGTCATCTCAATAATCCGGTCTGCAAGTGTGGACTTTCCGTGGTCAATATGTGCTATAATACAAAAATTCCTGATTTTACTCTGATTGGTAACTGACATCCTTTTTCCTCCTAAAAATGAAAGACCCCTGTGGTGATACCTGCCGGAACTTTCATCGTAAAGTATGTATCAGTATATCATTACAGCACAAATTCTTCAATAAAAGTGTTGTGAATTTCTGGCAAAATTTTTTGAAACAGCTTAATTTCCTCCGCTTCCCTGAAGCACCTGGTCCAGAATTTGTGCAAAAGGCTCCATGGCATTTTTCACCTCCTGCACCGTGTTGGTCTGAGCTCCTGCCTCCAGGAGAATGGCGCGGGGACGCACATGCAGATTATACCGCAGGCTGGACAGATAGATATTCCGGCTCAGCCCTGGATAATACCGGGCCGCCTCCAGATTCAGCTGAAAGGAAAAGGCCAGATTCTCCTGCACATAAGGATTGGGCAGGTACGTCACTTCCCCGTTGAGAGCGCTGTAGCTGAGCCCGTTAAAAAACATAAAGTTGGCAGTGGGCTTCCCGTTCACTTCCGTCACCAGACGCCTGTCCTCGGCCACCCCGTCCCGGTGCAGGTCAATCACCACCTCAATGGAAGGATTTTCCTCTAAAATCTGCTCCACCACCGCCAGAGAATAATCGTATGCGCTGTTTCTGTCAATCTGCCCATTGACCACATCAAATGTATCTGTATTGTGGATCACCTGATAGCCGTATTGGTCTGTCAGCAGCTCTGTGAGATAATCCCCTACCCCTGCCACCGTATCTTCCGGATTCCCCTCCCTGGAGTCTGCGAATCCCTCCTGGGAATGGGTGTGGTAAATGAGAATCTGGGGCACTTCCTGATTCTTTTCTATAGACATATCCACATCCAGCAGTCCGGCGGCATTGATCCTGGAGGCATCCACCGCTGTGGTGCTGTCTACAATAAAAAAATTTCCCAGCAAATAGTCGTAATTCTCCAACTGTTCCCTGGTAATCTCAATCTGTGGTTCCACCGGTGCCGACGCCCGCTTCGTCTCACCGGAAGACGATTTTTCTTTCTCCTGAGAAGATGTATCATGGGATGGCTTCTCCTGATTCTGTGTCTCCTTTTCCGTCTGTTTTTCCTGTGCCAGCTGATTTTCATCTTCCACCTGTTCCCGAAGATATTTGGCATTGGCCTCCACGATCTTATCGTATGTATACTCATCTTCTATGGTCGGTGCGTAGACCGCCTGATTCTTCATATAGCCATAGACAGGGAACTGGTGGAACAGCTTATCCACCATCCCCGTCTCCTGCATGGGCATGGGATAAAATCCGGGTAAATATATAAACAGCAGCCCGATCATACACAGGCTCAGCAATATGCAAATGAGTTTCTGCCAGTTGGTCAACCAATCACCCCTTAGATGTTATATGACAGAACTTCCCGGTTTATACCCGGTTTATACATACTCCAAAGCCATATTGAGCCCTTCTGAAATGGTATACCCCAGCCGTTTTACTGTCTCATCCACGTCTTTGGGGGTGACAAACATACTGTGCAGATGAGGGGAAATCATTTCCTCCAGAAATTCTTTCTGCTCCTGTTCCTCCAGTGTCTCCAGAAGATGAGCCATGGCGTCGTGGACAATGGTGGCCGCGTCCACCACGGTGGGAATGCCGATGCCGATTACCGGAATCCCCAGCGTCTCCGCGTTCAGACCGTCTCTGTGGTTTCCCACACCGGAGCCCGGATTGATCCCTGTATCTGTAATCTGAATGGTCCGGTTCAGCCGCTTTGTACTCCTGGCCGCCAGAGCATCAATGGCGATGACCACATCCGGCTTCACCTCCGCCACAACTCCCTGGATAATCTCCAGGGTCTCCATCCCGGTCTGAGCCATGACACCGGGCACAATGCCGCTGACTGCATGAGCCCGTTCCTCTCCCATTCCCAGCGTGCCGTACTCCCGCAGAACATGGCGGGTAATATGCAGGTTCTGAATCACATTAGGTCCCAGCGCATCCGGGGTTACATCACGGTTTCCCAGCCCCACCACCAGCACTGACTTTTCCTTGTCCAGGGATGCCAGTTTCCGCAGATGCTTCGACAGTTCTTTGGAAATCTCCCGGTGGTAATCCTCATCCGGCACGGACATATTGGGTGCTTCCATGGTAATATAAGTACCCTGGGGTTTTCCCATGGCTTTTGCCCCTTTTTCCGTCTCAATTTTTACCCATGTAGTCTGGATATCCCGCTCCTCGTCATAGAATTCCCGAATCACCACCCCGCCAATCTCCACGTTGTCCCGTTCAAACCGTTCCTTTGACTCCAGCGCCAGATCTGTCCGAATCCGATAATTCGTCTGCATAGTATCTCCTCTCTGTGTGTCTAACTAAGTACTATCTTTTTCCAACCATACTATGCCCATTCCTGGCACAATTATCCCAGTGCACGCCTGAAAAATCATACACAGCTATCCAAGCAAAACCCTCTTTCCCTCAAAAGCAAATCCATACGCCCGTATACATTCCGGCCTGATGCCCTTCTCCTCCAGAGACACCCCATACCGTCTGCACGCAATCTGGTTCAATGCCGCCTTCACAGTATCTTCCAGGGTGTCTTCCTCATCCGGGTCAAACACTTTAAATTCCAGAATAAACGCGTCAAGATTCTTTTCACGGGGCTCCAGTATCACATCATACCTGCCAAATCCACTCTCCCGGTTAGATGTGATCACATATCTATCTGCCAGCTCCACCATCAGCCCAAGGACAAATCCATGGTAAAAACGTTCCGGTTCTGTCTCCTTTGACGGATGCTTCCCAGTGTCAAAATAGCTGAACGTTGCCAGCGCCACCCGGTTAATATACTGGTTCATAGCCTTTTTGTCCCCAGCCAAAAGCGCTTTGATAAATTGATTATACGCCGGAGCCGCCTTTGCAAACCATCCCTCAATCAACTTTTTGAACATAATACGGACTTCTTTGTTGGTCAGTGCCAGCTCATATTCATCTGTCCCCGTTTCTTCATCCATGCGGTAAGTCTCAAGCCGCAGATATCCGCTGGCGAGAAAAAGGCTCCAGATGGCATCCGTGTGGTCGTCCAGCTGGCTGAATACAATCTGTTCATCGATCTCGGCCCAAAAGGTTCTGCCAGATAACAGATCTTCAAAAATCATTTTCACATCCGCATTTCCCCTGCGGATTAACTGGTTTGCCAGACTATTGCTGCTGGTATTGGCCCAATAGGGGGAAAATTTTTTAAATTTCAAATAATTCAATATGGACCATGGGTTATAAATATCTCTTCTCCGCCCAAACGTAAATCCGTCGTACCAGTCTTTTACTTTCTCCCTTTTCCCTCTCAGACCATACTCATCCAGAGCTTCCCATACTTCCTGCTGTGTAAATCCAAAACTGTCTGCATACAGCTCTGATGCTGCAGTGACCGCAAACTCTCTGCTGACTCTTATAATTCCAGTCATCAGAGCTTTTTCCAGAAAAGGATTGGTCTTAAATGAGGCATTGAACAGATTGCTGATAAATGGCATCAGCTCCCCCCAATAACCGTTCACATAGGCTTCCTGCATAGGCGTATCATACTCATCCAGAAGAATCATTACCTTTTTCCCATAATAGCGCATCAGATAATCTGACAGAATATTAAGAGAATCCGCCGCGAGATCATCCTCCATATCAACAGATATCTCCCTAAATGTCATCTTCTCATCTTCATTGAGCACATCACTTTCCAGCAGGAAATCGTAATGATTATATAAACTCTTGATAATCCGGCATATCCGCTTTCGGGTATTGATAAATGAGGTCTCTTTCACTTTCTTAAGTTTCGCGAAAGTGAAAGAGACC
>CANSYV010000107.1 GCA_947651335.1 uncultured Lachnospiraceae bacterium | reverse complement strand
CGGTGTGGGAGCCATCAATGAATCAGATATCACCCTGGCATCCACATCCAATGCCATTGTAATCGGATTTAATGTAAGGCCCGATACCCAGGCGAAGGCTGTGGCAGAGCAGGAAGGCGTGGACTTAAGACTTTACAAAGTGATTTACCAGGCCATCGAGGATGTGGAATCTGCCATGAGAGGAATGCTGGACCCCATCTTCGAGGAACAGGTGATCGGCCACGGAGAAGTGCGTCAGGTGTTCCGTGCGTCGGGAGTGGGCAACATTGCCGGAAGTTATGTGCTGGATGGCAGATTTGAGAGAAACTGCAAAGTAAGGATTAACCGGGGCGAGGAGCAGATTTACGAAGGGGCTCTGGCGTCTCTGAAACGTTTCCAGGATGATGTAAAAGAAGTAAAAGCCGGGTACGAGTGCGGTCTGGTTTTTGAAAACTTTAACGACATCCAGGTTGAGGATAAAATAGAGGCTTATATAATGGTAGAGGTACCAAGATAGAGGTTAGGCAGATGAGAAAAAACAGCATCAAAAATATCCGTGTCAATGGAGAGGTACAAAAAGAACTGAGCAATATTATCCGCAATCAGATCAAAGATCCGCGCATTCATTCCATGACTTCTGTAGTGGCTGTGGAAGTGGCGCCGGATCTGAAAACCTGCAAAGCGTACATCAGTGTACTGGGGGATGAAAAAGCAAAAAGAGACACTATGGATGGGCTGAAAAGCGCGGAAGGATACGTGCGCCGCCAGCTGGCAGGGAACCTGAACCTGCGCATCACGCCGCAGATTAAGTTTATATTGGATTCATCCATTGAATATGGGGTAACCATGTCTAAAAAGATAGAAGATGTGACAAGAAAAGACACGTAAAAGGGGGAAGGGCATGGAGAGAATTGAAGAAGTACTGGCCCAGGTACACACGGCGGCTGTCGCCGGGCATATCCGGCCGGATGGGGACTGCATAGGTTCCTGCATGGGGCTGTATAACTATATAAAAGAAAATTATCCCGAAATTGCCGTGGACGTGTATCTGGAGTCCCCAGGCCCGGTATTTTCGTATATTCCGGGAATTGAAGATGTGCGCGCGTCCTACAAGGAGGGAACGTCTTATGATGTGCTCATCATATTGGATACCAGCACACTTGACCGTCTGGGTGCCGGGGAAGAATGCTTTACCCGGGCCAAAAAGACGGTAAATATAGACCATCATGTGAGCAACACAAATTTTGCGGATATCAACTGGGTAAAACCCCAGGCGGGGTCTGCATCGGAGATTTTATATACACTTCTGGACCCGGACAGAGTCAGCTGCAATACGGCTTCCTGTATTTATACTGGAATTATCCACGACACAGGGGTATTCCAGTACACGGCCACCAGCCCGGAAACCATGCGTATTGCCGCCTGCCTGCTGGAAAAGGGGGTTCCCTTCCAGAAGATCATTGACGAGTCGTTTTATCAGAAAACATATATTCAGAATCAGGTGATGGGCCGTGTTCTCACAGAGAGTATTCTTCTGCTGCACGGAACCTGCATTGCCGGGGTGCTGAAGAAGAAAGACCTGATTTTCTACGGGGTAGAAGGGAAAGATCTGGACGGCATCGTCAATCAGCTCCGTCTCACCAAAGGGGTGGAAGTGGCTATTTTTTTGTATGAACTGAAACCTATGGAATTTAAAGTCAGCCTGCGCTCCAACGGGAAGGTGGACGTGAATCAGGTTGCCTCATATTTTGGCGGCGGGGGCCATGTGAGGGCGGCAGGATGTGAAATCAAAGGTACTTATTACGATGTGCTGAATAATCTAACCCTGCATATCGAGGAACAAATCAATGAGTAAGCGTGGAAGAAAATACAGATGCTGGATGGAATCATAAACATTTACAAAGAAAAAGGTTACACGTCCCACGATGTGGTAGCCCGGCTGAGGAAAATTCTGGGCCAGAAAAAAATCGGCCACACAGGCACCCTGGACCCGGATGCCCAGGGTGTACTGCCTGTCTGTCTGGGAAAGGCCACAAAGCTCTGTGACCTTCTCACTGACAAGGAAAAAACATACAGGGCAGTGCTTTTGCTGGGAAAAGTGACGGATACCCAGGATATTTCCGGCAGGGTGTTAAAAGAGAATCCGGTCAATATCAGCCCGGAAGAACTGAGAAGCTGTGTGGAAACATTCCAGGGGGATATTATGCAGATACCGCCCATGTACAGTGCCTGTAAAATACAGGGAAAGCGCTTGTATGAACTGGCAAGGGAAGGCGTGGTGGTGGAACGTCCCCCCAGACCCGTCCATATCCGGCAGATTTCGCTGGCTGATGTCCATCTGCCCCGGGCGGTTCTGGAGGTTACCTGCTCGAAAGGAACTTACATCCGCACCTTATGTCATGATATCGGACAGCAGCTGGGCTGCGGCGGCTGTATGGAAGAACTGCTGCGCACCCGGTCCGGTATGTTTGGGATTGACCAGGCACTGAAACTTTCCCAGGCAGAGAAGCTTTTTGAGGAAGGGCGGCTGGAAGAACAGATTCTTCGAATCGAAGACATACTCTCAGAATATCCCAGGCTGGATTGTACAGCAGACCAGGACAGGCTGCTTGATAATGGCAATCCTCTGCCCGCAGTGAAAGACAAAAGAGACTTTGGCGGCGGCTGGATTCGTGTCTATGACAGCAGGGGCGTGTTTAAGGGAATCTACCAGCACAGAGAAAATACCGGGAAGTATTTTCCGGTAAAAATGTTCTTGTAGTCAGGAGACAGCCATGAAATGTGTGAGGGAAAAAGAAAAACTAATGCTGCAAGGCCCCAGTGCGGTTACCCTGGGGAAATTTAACGGACTGCACCGGGGCCATCAGAAATTGATCAACCGAATACTGGAGATAGGAAAGCAGGGCTATGAGACGGTGGTCTGTGCCTTTGACACACCAGCCAGGAAGCTGCTGACAGGGGCACAGCGGTATGAGATTCTGGAGAAAATGGGTGTGGGGGTTCTGGCGGAACTTCAGATGGACTCCCGGCTGATGCATATGTCTCCCGGTGATTTCGTGGAGCAGATACTGGTAAAGCGTATGCACGCCGGCTGGGTGGTAGTTGGTCCGGATTTCCGCTTCGGCTATCAGAGAAAAGGGGATACGGCATTTCTGCAGGAAATGGGAAAAGCATATGGGTTCCAGGTGGAGGTCCTTGAAAAAGAAATGGACGGGAACCGGCCCATCAGCAGCACTTATATCCGGGAACAGCTCAATGAAGGCCATATGGAGAAAGTGAACAGCCTTCTGGGATATCCCTTCTCCACCACAGGAGAAATCATCCATGGCCGGGGCCTGGGACACACCATTGGAATTCCCACCACCAATCTGATTCCACCCAAGGGGAAGCTCATGCCGCCCAACGGAGTTTATGCCACCTGCTCCAGATTTTTCCACAGAGAATATCTGGGGATTACCAATGTAGGGTACAAACCCACAGTGGGAGGGGAAGACTTTCTGGGGGTGGAGACGTATCTGTTCGACTGTCATGAGAATCTGTACGGGGTGGAATCCACAGTGGCTTTTTATCATTTCCTGCGCTATGAGAGGAAATTTGATTCTTTGAATCAGCTGAGGGAACAATTGCTGCATATAGATGTCCCGCAGGCGGAAAAATTTTTTGCGGAAAGATAAATATGCCGTCAGGCATAGAAAGGGAGGGTGTCATGTCGGTACTTAGTGTGATTCTGGGTTTGATGGGGGGACTGGGTCTTTTCTTATACGGAATGGAATTGATGAGCAAAAGCCTGGAAAAAGCTGCCGGTGCAAAGATGAGGAGTGTGCTGGAGTTCTTTACCAGCAATCGGTTTATGGGAATGCTGGTGGGTGTCATATTCACTGCGGTGATTCAGTCTTCCAGCGCCACAACGGTGATGGTGGTGAGTTTTGTTAATTCAGGGCTGATGAATTTGATGCAGGCTGCCGGAGTGATCATGGGTGCCAACATTGGTACAACGGTGACTTCCCAGTTGATCGCCATCAATCTCTCAGACTGGGCCCCCCTGTTTGTGATGGCAGGGGTTGTGATGAGCAGTTTCTGTAAGAATCAAAAAGTGAACCGGATGGGGGAAGTGATTCTGGGTTTTGGTATTTTGTTCATGGGTCTTACCACCATGTCAAGCTCCATGTCCGTGCTCAAAGAATCTCCCATGATTACCCAGGCACTGGGGTCTTTGGACAATCATTACCTGGCCATTTTAGTGGGGTTTGTGATCACGGCTGTTCTGCAGAGTTCCTCTGCCACAGTGGGAATCGTACTGCTGCTGGCCAGCCAGGGCCTGCTGGAAATACAGATTTGTTTCTTTATTATTCTGGGATGTAACATGGGGTCCTGTGTGTCTGCCCTGCTGGCCAGCCTGGGCGGCAAAACAGACGCGAAAAGAGCGGCATGGATTCATTTTCTGTTCAACATTGTGGGAAGCGCTCTGATCCTGGTGATTCTGACCGCGGCACTGGAGCCGGTTACTCTCTTTATCCAGTACATTTCCGGCGGAAATGCCGCCCGGGAGGTGGCCAATGCCCATACGATTATAAAAGTGGTGGAAGTGATTGCACTGTTCCCGTTTATCCAGTGGATTGTAAAGCTGACTTACAAAATCGTTCCGGGCGGGGAGGAAGCCGGAGCAGAAGGCTTCCAGCTGGAGTATATTGGCGAGAAAAATGTATTTTCTCCCACTACGGCAGTATTTGACGCCACCAGGGAACTGGAACGCATGGGTTATATGGCCATCGGCAATCTGGAGCGGGCCATGAACGCATTAATCACCCTGGATGAAAAGGAGATTCAGCAGGTCTATGATGTGGAGAAAAACATTGATTATCTCAACGAGACCATCACAGATTATCTGGTGGCGCTGAACCAGACCACTCTGCCTGTGGACGATGCCAAGAGCATCGGCGGACTGTTCCATGTGGCCAATGATATCGAACGGATTGGGGATCACGCGGAAAACGTGGCGGAGGCAGCCGGCATACGCATTGAGCAGAATCTGGACATGAGCCCCCAGGCCAAAGACGGTCTGCTGAAAATGCTGGGGAAAGTGGTACAGATTACCACCTATGCGCTGGACATGTTTTCCAACAATAATCAGGAACATATGCAGGAGATACTGGATCTGGAAGATGAGGTGGACGAGATGGAGCGCCAGCTGCAGCAGGAGCATGTGGACAGGCTCACCAGAAATGAGTGCACCCCTGCGGCGGGAATGGTCTATTCGGATATTATATCCGGTCTGGAGCGGGTGTCTGACCATGCCACCAATATTGCGTTTTCCATAGCGGAAGAACCGGAGAGTTAGTATATCTGTAATGTTGTGACAGGGGCGGCGGCAGGAATACTTTCAGAAAAACGTTTACAACAGCCGTCATCTGTGCTATACTATGTCTGGTTTCAAGTAACATAATACAGCCCATATTCGGAAATCGGATACTCCGGCCATTTCTTAATAGGGGGCGTTTATGAGAGAAAAAAGGAGGAAACACAATTGATTTCAAAGGAAAAGAAAGCTGCAATCATGAAAGAATATGCCAGAACAGAGGGAGATACCGGTTCACCGGAAGTACAGGTTGCAGTTTTGACAGCCAGGATTCAGGAATTAACTGAGCATTTGAAGGTACACCATAAGGATCACCATTCCAGACGGGGACTTTTGAAAATGGTAGGTCAGAGACGTGGATTGCTTGCATATTTAAAAAAGACCGACATTGAGAGATACCGCGCATTAATTGAGAGACTGGGACTGAGAAAATAAGGTATGTGTACAGTTGGAGGGCGGATCAATCCGCCCTCTTTTTAGCATTGTTTGATGTCGTTTTTAGAAAGGAAACCAGTATATGTACAAAAGTTATTCAATGGAATTGGCAGGCAGAACACTGAGAATAGATATTGACCGGGTGGCTAAGCAGGCCAATGGAGCAGCTTTGATGTTCTATGGGGATACCACGGTGTTATCCACTGCTACAGCATCA
>CANSYV010000106.1 GCA_947651335.1 uncultured Lachnospiraceae bacterium | reverse complement strand
TTTTTTTCTTTCCAATATGTATTCTGAGAGAAGCAGTCCCGTCATGTTTCCCGTTCGTTTTCTGCTGTTTTCAGGAATAATGAGGCGATCTGTTCGTAGCCTTCTTTTTTTGCCACGGAAGCGAAATAAGTATATTTATTTCTGGCTTCCGATTCTCCGGAAAACGCGGCGTGCAGGTTTTTCTCAGTCTGTGTTCCGGCGTTTTTCTGCCAATAAACCTAAATTTTATGCTTGTTGAAAAATGTTGTGTATAATATAATTTATAGAGACATGCCGCAAGAAAAAGTATTTCTTAAAAAAGATTATAATGACACCATAAGGAAATACTATATATAATATTCAGGAAAAGAGGAACAGTACATGGGGAAAATAGAAGGTATAAAAATCCAGAATTATGGAGTTTTAAAGGATATTGTACTTGGAAAAACAAGGACGAATCAAAATGTCCGGGCTCTTGGGAATCTTGTTGCTGTAATTGGTCCAAGCGGCAATGGAAAAAGCGCTTTGGCAGATGCTTTTGGATTCATAGCAGACTGTCTGGAAATGGGCGTAGAAGCGGCCTGTGACGCGAATAACCGGGGTGGGTTTGAAAAGTTGATTTCCCAAGGGGCTGCGGAACCAATTTTATTTGAATTATACTATCGGGAGTCGAGTAATACCCGGCCAATTATTTATGAATTAGAAATTGATTTAGACCAGATGAGGCGTCCTTATGTCAAAAGAGAACGTCTTCGCCAGCGTGTAGAGAGATACGGATGGCCAAGGTCTTTCATGTATCTTCAGGATGGAGCAGGATATGCTTTTGAGGGAAACGATGATGGCGGGCAGGATGATGATGGAAGTATTACCGGGAAAAAAGTGGAGGTACAACTTGCGGATATCCGCAGGCCAGGAATTGTTACTCTGGGAGCTATGAAACAGTATGACCGCATTGAGAAATTTTTGAGTTTTTTGAAAAGCTGGTATCTTTGTTACTTTTCTCCTGATGCGGCCAGAACATTACAGACTGCGGCGCCACAGGCGTATTTAGATAGAATCGGGAGCAATATCAATAATGTTGCACAGTATATGTATCGGGAAAATAGGAAGGACTTTGAAAAAGTTTTACAGGAAATTCAATGAGAAAGGATTTGACTCCCCTTTTTATTCTCAAAGGATGTCTGACGGAACTCTAAAACTTTTTGCCTATTACCTGCTTCTCCATGAAAAAAATCCGCGTCAGTTAGTATTTATAGAAGAACCAGAGATTCTCAAAACAATTATTTGTTACTACACATAGCCCATTTTTTGTAAATGCACTAGGTCCGGATGATGTGTGGGTTTTGGCAAAAAATAGCGATGGTTACTCAAGTATAAAGCGTGCCTCAGATTATGCTTTTGTTAAAGAATTGGCTGAGGAGGGTATTTCCTTGGGTGATATGTGGTATAGTAAATACTTTGAAGACACGGAGGAGTAGATGTATTTTTTGTATCGCAATCAAAGAAATGGAAGCCTGGTTGTTGGGAGATATAAAAGCTATTATAAAAGCATACCCGGATGCAAAAATACAGTACATAAAAAAATATAAACAGGATGCAGTCTGCAGGACCTGGGAAGTATTAGCCGATGCCATTTATCCACAGGGCCTGTCTAATCTTAGAAAAAGAGCTGGGGGAAGTTATTCTGAGATTGGAAAGGCAAAATGTGAATGGGCTGATAAAATAGGCCGCTGCTTACATTTACATGAGAATGCATCCCCCAGTTATCAATATTTTATTGGCGAATTAGAGAAACGAATTCATCTCCCCCCGTCTCCCAAAGCCGCCTCGTCCGCAAAAACAGTCACATCAGGGTGAAACCTGAGGATTGAACCGGGAACTTTGGGGGTCACCGGCCCCTCCAGTACCTGTCTCAAAATCTCTGCTTTTTCCCGCCCGCTTACCAGCATCAGAATAGATCTGGCTCTCATAATGGTGCCAATCCCCATAGTATACGCCTGCCGTGGAACGTCCTGCCCGGTTTCAAAAAAACGTTTATTGGCCTGGATGGTCTGCTCATTCAACCATGCGCAGTGTGTCCGATCCTCGAATTCGTCTCCCGGCTCATTAAAAGCAATGTGCCCGTCATGGCCCAGCCCCAGAAGCTGCACTTCAATGGGCCCCAGTCTCTCAATAGTATCTTCGTATTCCCGGCATACCCTCTGGGCGTCCGGATTGCTGCCGTCAGGGATATAGGTGTTTTCCGGCAGAATGTTCACTTTGGAAAAGAGGTTTTCTTTCATAAAATAATAATAGCTGTTGGGGCTGTCGGGCAGTATTCCACGGTACTCATCCAAATTCACGGTGCGGATTCCGGAAAAGTCCAGTTCTCCCGCCTGATACATTTCCACCAGCCGTTTATAAGTCCCTGCCGGGGTGGAGCCTGTGGCCAGCCCCAGCAGAGCATTTGGTTTTAAGATCATTTTCGCCGCAAGAAACGCCGCCGCCTTTCGGCTCATGGCATCATAATCTTTCACTCTGTATACTTTCATAGCATCTCCTTTTTCAGACTGCATGTTCCAAAAATGTCATCTGTCCAGAAATTGTCTGGCAAAAATAGCCGCGCCAGCCACGCCTTTGCAGTCTGAATCTTCTGAATACACATAGTTGAATCCATAAGACATCACATCGGTTCCCGTATTTCCATTCACTTCCCGCTCAAACTGTTCTCTGGGAAACCCCGGCATCTCCAATACCCCTCCCCCGGCCACGATCGTCTCCGGATTGAAAATAGTTGCCATCACGGCAAACACATGGGCACAGGACTGGACAAATTCCCGCAGGGGCGGTTCCTGTCCATATTTCAAAAACAATTCTCCTATAGCGCTGTCCGGGTAATATTTCTTTCGAATTTCCTCCAGCCGCCATCCGGAAGCATAACATTCACAGCACCCTTTCTTCCCGCAGCTGCAGAATTTGTCTCCGTGGAAATAGGGAATATGCCCCAGGTCCAGAGCCGCGCCGTCTTTCCCGTCCAGCATCCGGCCGTTTACCCACACGGCACAGCCGACTCCGGTGCCAATATAGATGCCTATCACCAGGGATTCCCTGGAGAGCTGATTGCTGGACATATCGTAGAGGAGAATGTTCTTGGTATCATTATTTACATAAACCGGAACATGAAACCGCTCTTCCATGATTGTTGCAATATCTATATGATCAAAAGCAGGTTCGTCTCTGTGGTTTCTGATATTTGTGGTGCAGATGACAGTTCTCTTATCATTTGCCACAGAAGACGGAACACCGATGGAAATCCCGCTGATATTTTCAATGCCGTACTTTTCTTTATATTTTTCAATGGTGAGATTCAGCTCCCTCACAGGTTCCTCTGCCTGGGCAATACAGCGGCTGCTGGTTTTGCAGAGAAAGCGCACATGATTTTTCTCATCCACTGTGCCGATTCTGAGGTTTGTGCCGCCTAAATCTATTCCAATCACTGGTTTTCTCAACAATTACTCCCCGCCTCTCTCCGCTTTAAAGTCTTACTTTTCTGGTATATGGTCTATAGGTTCCTGGGTGGATTCATCTGCCAGGCTTTCGATCCACTGCTGAACCGTGGTGCGGAAGCATCCGCGCAGATCGTCATATTCACGATAGACCGCCTGTTCCACTTCTGTTGTCACATAGATATCGTCCTGGCGGAAACGCTGCATATACGCTTTCACACTCTCGGTAATCAGTGCTGCGTATTCTTCATTACAGCTGTCCACCACGAATTTTGCAGGATTAAACAGCCATACCATATTGTACAATACCCTGGAAATTGTCTTCAGAACTTTGTCCAGAATTCCCGCAATGGGTTCCACGCCTTCTTTGTACCGGGCGGTCACTTCTTCAAATGAAATCTGCGGTACTTCCTTGTGCACCTGCCGGAGAATCCCCGGAACGGAGACAATTTCTTCCAGGGTCAGCATCCCTTCTCCAAAAGGACTGTCTATCTGCATCTTACCCACTTCCCCTGCCAGCAGGTCCTCTCCGGTTACCGCTTCTCCCCGCAGCATAAAGCAGCCGCCCACGCCAAAGCCGCAGTAAAAATAAAAAATGCTCTCATTTCTCACCGGCTTGGATTCATATTCTGATTTTGCGGCTGAGACCACATCATGGACCACCGCCACATTTTCCAGTGCAAAAGCCTCCTGGAAATACTGCCGGATATGAAACCCTTTGAACGCGGGAATCAAATCATAATTGGTCAAATCCTCTTTTTCATAGTAAGCGCTGGGCACCGAAACCCCCACCCCCACAGTCTCTGTGGAAAAAGACTGCAGTTTCGTCCGGATCTCCTCCACCAGATGTGCCAGTACTTTCTGATAGCTCTGCTTTTCCCGGTCAAAGGAACAGCCGCCCTCAGCCAGCAGTTTCCGTTTCAAATCATAAATCAAATATCGCAGGGATTCGGTAGAGGTAAGGTTGATACAGACAATATTTCCATACTTTTCCGCAATATTCAAAGCTTTGGGTTTGCGCCCCACTGCTGCGGAGAAGGCATGTTCTTCCACAATCCCTTCTTCTATCAGACCATCCACAATGTGTTTCACTGTCATCAGGCTGATATGGCTTTCCCTTGCAAGGTCATTTCTGGTGAGATTCTGTCCGTTTACAAGCTGCTTTAACAAATTGGTTTTATTATTTACCCGAATATTTTTTACTGTCAGTAAGTTCTTATTTCCCTGCACTTTCGCCATTTTCTTTCCCCCATTCTGCGGATTTACAAGCACTGGTCCAGGGACTGTTGGATCACCGAGACAGCCTGGTCCACATCTGCTCTGGAAGTAATCAGCGCCGGATGCATGACGACCACCACATTTTCCAGGTTCCTTCTGCTCTCCAGTTCTGTGATCAGTCCGTTGTGAAGCATGGTCTCGTACAGCTTCTGCCCCAGCTTGAATTTGTCATATTCCGGGGAGGCATCCTGCAGTTCCAAGCCCTGGAGCAGTCCCCGCCCCCGCACATCACCGATCACCGGATATCTGCTCATGAGTCCGGTGAGCCTTTCGTGGAGATACGCACCGGTCTGGGCGCTGTTTTCTACCAGATGATCCCGCTGAATGATTTCAATATTTTTGCAGGCTGCAGCCGCCATCAGGGGATAGCAGGAATGGGTATGTCCATGAAGGCTCACCGAATCCATTGCCTCACCGATTTCTCTGCGGCATATGACTGCCGACCCCGGCACATATCCGCTGCTTAGGGCTTTTCCTGTCACTAAAATGTCCGGGGTAACCCCCTCGTACTGACAGGCGAACATACTTCCCGTCTGGCCGATTCCGGTTACCACTTCATCGAAGATCAACAGTGCTCCGTATTGATCACACAGCTTTCTCACTCCTGTCCAGAACCCTGACGGCGGCACGATCACTCCCCCTGCCGCAAAAATGGGCTCGGAAATCACAGCCGCGATTTTGTCGCCTCCTTCGTGGAGCATGGTCTGTTCCAGATATTTCAGGCACTGAAGGCCGCAGCTGTCCGGTTCTTTTCCAAAGTCGCAGTGATAGCAGTAGGGCGGGGCAGAGTGGACGAAGCCCCTGGGCAGCAGTTCCGAAATGCTGGAGTTCTCCTGAATCATCTCTGATTTTCCGGTAGCGGCGGCCGCACCTGCCGTGGACCCGTGGAATCCCCGGCGGAAGGAAATGATTCTTCCGCCGCCCTTATAATACTTTGCCAACTTCAGGGCGAATTCATTGGCGTCAGAGCCGGTACAGCCGAACATGACCTTATCCAGGCCATCCGGAGTGATTTCCACCATCTTTTCCGCCAGACGTGCCCGTTCTTCAGTCATATACATGGAAGTTACAGACACCAGCTTCTTCAGCTGGTCTGTGAGGGTATTGATCATCTCCTCATTGCCATGCCCCAGACTGCAGGCGGAAAACTGCCCGGAAAAATCCAGGTACTTCTTTCCCGCATCATCATACAGATACATTCCCCTCCTTTTCCGCCTTGTATTTATCTAACCCTAAACTAATGATTAATGCCC